>JAJDES010000363.1 GCA_029259675.1 Planctomycetota bacterium | reverse complement strand
CAATTGTGTGCCGCCGGAGGGACCATTGTCTGTGAGCCATTTGGTGGCCGATTGGATGTTGCGCTCACTCGCCTGCTGCAGCCTGCTCTTCCACTGCAAGGTTTCATTGGAGAAGAGCACCAACCCAAAACGAGTGTTGGGTCCCGAAGCCTCTAAGTATTGGCCGACTTGGCGAATGGCTTCCTCAAAGCGCGTGGTTCCCTCGCTTTCGTGAAAGCGCGCGGACATGCTGCCCGAGCGATCGATCACGAATGTAACGCGCGCCGTAACGGGTCGCAGGGAAAAGAAAGTCGCCATGGAACCCGGTTCGGTCTCGGAGGGCGGCGGTGTCTGGCCGGCCTGAACCATGTCCCACCAACGCCTCCAACGCGCGGGATCCTTGCCCAGGGTGCGACCTGAGCGCAGCATCAAGTCATCGGCCAAATCCCACTGGATGCGCAACGATTCCGAGTCCGTACCTTCGCGCGCGGTCCAGGCCTCAAGCGCTTGTATCAACGGCAGCAGCAAAGCGTCCGATTGGATGTGTTTGGCGATTTGAAGCGATCGCGCGGCTACGCGCCAACTATCTTCGGCCATGCGCGGCGTTAGGAATTCAATCAATCTCGCCTGCTGCGCTTCCGTCAAGCTGTCGGCTGTCAGCTCGAGGTGCTTGCTGAAGAAAATCACGCGCATGAGCGGAGTTTTGTTCTTTTCGCGCCGGCGCCGGTCCTGGTCCTGGTCCTGGTCCTCAGCCTCCTCCTCAGTCGGCGGCGGCGGATCGGTTCGCACCAGTTCCGAGATCAAGTAATCGTTCACTTGTTCATGGGTCCAACCGCAGATGGCGTTCAGTGCGTGCTCGCGCAACGTCGGATCTTCCGTTTGGACAACCTTGAGCAAGCCGGGCAAGCAATTGGGGAAGTAGCGACCCTTGAGCACGAAGGCCGCGGCCACATGCCGCTCCAGCTCGGCCCGTTCGTTTAGAAGCAAGCTGCCGAGGATCTCGCGCAGGTCCGCACCACCTTCGCTCAAGAGCTCCTCGTTGATGGCGTTTGCCAGGATCTCGCGCACTTCCTCGCGTGAGGTTTCGAGCCCGGGCGTGGCGCGTTTGATCGGCATGAGCGTGTCGCCCAACAATTCCAAGAAAGCAAGTTCCGCGCGCAGTTCTTGATCGTTGAGCTGTTCGCTCAGCGTCTGCAGGAGACGGACATTGTCCCGCAACTCAATGATGGTGGTCGGGTCCAGACGGTCCTTGGCGCGCCTAAAATCCTTGGCCCAAGAGCGCAGCTCGCGCAGCTTGCGATCCAACTCGTCTACTTCGGGCAGCTTGCCTTTCGCGACAACCACATGGAGCGTCATCCCGGTGGGCGCCAAATTTTTGGCAGAGCCGATCGCCCCGGCGACGATGGGCTCTTCGGCTCCCGTTGGACCCGGACCGGGCGTGCCGGCGAGCATCGCGGCCCGTTGCGCAACCGCGTTCGGTTCCCCGTTTGAAGGGAACTGTTTGGGGAGGCAGTACTGTGGCGAGTAAACGGCGCTCAGCAGCAGAATAGTCAGACTCGAGGCTATGGAATTCATGACGGCCATACCCTATCCCGAGTCGGCGCGTGCGTTTCGGCGGAATTGGCGAAAGCTCCCGCGGCTGCCAAATGTGCCATGGGCCCAGCCAGTCGGCGCGCAGCCGCTCAATCGGGAACTGCGGATGCAGAGCCCCGATCGCTCAGGGCAGCTCGATTATTCGCTCCAGGAAGCGAATGGGCCGATCCACGCCGGGGGCGTTGTGGTCGGCTGTGATTTGAACTTGCGCAGCTTTGCCGTCGAGCTCAATTGAGGCGGCACCGTCCACAGGGATGAAGGATCGAGAATCCACATAGAGTTCCCCGCGACCCAATTCCGAGCCCTCGCCGTCGAGCGCCACGGCCGCAAATTCAAAGGAGCGTGAGGTCAAACCGGGAACGCGATGTCCCGCCTCGTTGCGGATGCGCAGGATGGTCTTCCCGGCCTGATGTTCGGCGGAGAGGCCGAAGGCTTCACTGAGGAATTCATTGTCCAAGGGGCCGTTGATGCGGTGGCTGCGCCCGACGCGTTCCGGACTCGGCCCGAGCTCGGGATCCACCGCCGACGAGCGAAATTCGACCGTCATGTGACAACCGACACAGCTCTGTCCCTTTTCCGCCTTGCCCGCCAATTCAAAATCCTTGGCCACGCCGATCACAGGTCCGATCGTCGTGCGGTGACAGGCTGAGCACAAATCGTTGCGGCCTTCGGGCGTGAAGGAGCGACCTTGCTTACCGGCGTGAGCCTCATGGCCATGCCCTCCGGGGCCGAGGATGAGGCCCCCCGGCCCCAAGTGACAACTGTTGCTGGAAACGCCGAAGTGCCACTCTTCCGGCAACTTGGGCCGCGGAATCGGCTTGCTGCTCATGTCTCCCAAATGGAGCGGCTTGGGACTGTGGCAGCCGTGACAGCTTTCCGGTCGGCGCTTTTTCGAAAGCGCTTTTTGGTAGTGCGGGTCGACCCAGGCCATGGCGTGGGTGGTGGTGGACCACTCTTCGACGATGGTGCTGTGGCAGCGGTTGCATTCCAATTCGCCGGCTCGCTCGAGTGAATTCGGCCTGCCGTCATCCGCCTGCCGCTCGTAACCCGATGCGACTTCTGTGTCCGCTTGCTCCCGGGCGAAGCTCGCCCGACTTTCCCCCGCGCTCGCAGAGGCCTGCGCCGAAAGGGATTGCACGACCAATGCAATCAATGCTGTTCCGCCTGCAGCTGCAATGCAGGCAATAGGAGAGCGTCGCTTGATCTTTTTCATGGCAAAGGACTTGTTTGATTTGGGCTGAATGGGCGCTTGGATCGCGCAGGTTCTCGAACCGGCTTACGTGCAGCTGTTTTGGGTCCGGCGGCAGGAGAGCTCGAACGCAAGCCTCCCAAGCGGCGCATTTTTGGAGTGCGTGCGTGCCTTGGTCCGCCACCAAGCTCGCGCTACTTCACCGGCTCGTCGCCGGCGGCAAGCTGCAACGGGCTACTTATCGAAAACGTTGGTTTCGCTGGGGCTGATGCGTTCTTCGACTTCTTCCACACGCAAATCCAACTCGCCCTTGCGCAGTTTGTCAGCCAACGAGTTCCATTCGGCCGGCTGCTTGGGGTTGGTTGCGGGGTCCTTGGCCTTGGATGAATCGCGCTTTTCTTCTTTGGACATGATGCTGTTGAGGATAGTCGGGTGATTCCCGATCGGTTGAGGATTTTTTGGTGGGCTCGATGTAGGACTCAATCTAGTGCCGGCGGGCGCCGCGCTGAAAACTCGGTGGCTACAGTTTCGCGGCCATTTCCATGGGGGCGGGAGCATGTGCCGTAGAAGACGGCGTTAGGGCGCCCAGCCCGTGCATGCGAGCTGCGAATTGCTCCAGCCTTCGGGCCGCTTCAGGTTGATCTTCGACGCTCTCCAAAAGGGGCGCCAGGCTGCCGGCCTGTTCGATCGCGTTCAACACACTCGCGCCGTCGGCGCTGATTTCCAGGAACTCGGCTTGCTCGGGCGCGTAGGCCAAGATACAGGCATTGGCCGTTAGTCCGCCCAGGTCCGCTTCGGCCTTGTCTCGCACCGATTCGACACTGCGGCCGGTAAGGAAATCGGGACTTACTGCGCGCGCCAGGGGACTGGCCAACCTGCGCGTAACTTCGGTGTAGCTGTAGGGGAGAGCGCGCTGCTCAAGACCTTTGACGGTGACCAAATCGCCCCGAGCCCCGCGCTCGCTGCGCAAGAGATTGCGCTTTTGACAACGCGCTTGGAAATCATCGGGGTGTTCGTCGCGCGCGAGGTGCAAAAAGTAATGACTCTTTTGCATGAAGTAATAGATGTGATCGCCGGAGAACAGCGTCAGGTGCTTGCGGAAGGCACTCATCATTTCCTCAAACATTTCCGCAGCCTCCGAACGCGTCATCCCACTTTCGGAGCGAAAGTCGTGGTAGAGCTGCAGGTCGGCTTTTTCATCCTCGAGGATTTCCAGGCCAAAGGCCTCCGGCTCCTTGTAGGTTTGGGCGACTTCGTCCAAGTGGAAGGTTTGCAGCGAAACTTCGCGCACGACATCGCGATGCTGAATGATGAAGTTGAGCGAGTCGCGCGCCTCTTCGCGGGTTTCAGAGGGGAAGCCCACCATGGCGTAAAAAGTGACGCTGATGCCGGCCTTGGTGCAATTTTCCGCCACTTCGATTGTCGTGCGGTGGCTCTGCCCCTTCTTCATCATTTTGAGCAAGCGTGGAGTCGCCGTTTCGAAACCGAATAGAAGTTTGCGGCATCCCGATTGATAGAGGAGTTCCACACCCTTGGGATCGTAGGCCCCCGGTTCCACGCGCGCGTCGGCCCACCAGCGAACGTCTGCTTCGCGCTCTATCAACTCGCGCGGAAGATCGCCGATCATGCCGGGCGGCATGCAATCGGTAATGAAGTTGAAGTTGCGCGTGCCCATCTGATCCCGCAGTTGCACGACATGTTCGGCGATGGTGTCCGCTTGGCGCGTTCGGTAGCCGGGGCCGATAACGGTCGGCAGCGTGCAAAAGGTGCATTCACCGTAATAGCAGCCGCGATTGATGTCGTAGGGGATGCACAGCTCGGGTGAGAAGTATTTGGCGAGGGGCAGGCCGCCGAAGTCCGGAGCCGGAGCCGTATCCAAGCGAATGGGATGCCCCGAGTCATTGAACACCGCGGGCGAGCCCGTCCGGCTGCGGTCGAACCAAGCCAGGGATCCGATGCTGTCCAGGGCTTGGCCGGCTTTGAGGGCGCGACTCAATTCGAGCAGCGGTTGTTCGCCCTCGTGGAAGATGATGGAGTCGATGCAGTCGGCGAAAGCCGAGCGCATTTGGTCCGATCCGGCATCGGTTTGGGCCTGCATGAGCTTCTTGCCGATGTAGGCCAAGAATCCGCCGCCGGCGGTGATGTGGCAATCGGGTAGCGCGCGCTTGACCATGCGTGCGAGGGTCAAGGCCGGAATGAGTTGGCTGCCGTAGATGACGCTCAATCCCAAAACGCGCGGTGCGCGCTGCACGAGACGCGGCAGCAGTTCCTGTTCGAAATAGGCCAGGTAGGGGTTTTGTTCTCGATCCAACGTGGCCTCGAGGATCTCACTTGAGCGATCCGTGGCGTAGGCCATTTGGAAATTGTGCGGCGTCAAGCGCGAGGGAAAGTGTGCTGCGGAAACGACGCGCAATGCGTGATAGAGCGTGCGCACGGCCGGCAAGTACTTGTCCGGATCGTAGAAATCCTGTCCGCGAATGACGCTTTTGGCAGCTTCGATTCGTTCGGCTACGGCCTCTGCGGCGACGGAGCTTTCGGCGGCCGCGCGAAAAGCTTCCAAGTCGTCAAAGCCCAGGCTAGGACGCGTTTCAAAGCCTTCAATGGGCAGGATCTCCGCTGCGCGCTTGGCCGCCCAATGCACGTATTTCTCCGAAAGGAAATGATCGTAGGATTCGACGCTGGCGTCGATCAGTTGCACATCCTCAAAGCCGTTTTGCTTGAGGTACGCCTGCAGGCAAGGCAGCGCCAAGTAGGGCTGGGTGAAGTGCCCCTGGGGTGGAAAGATCAGGCTGACGGGAAAGCTTGAGTCACTCATGATTGGATGCGTTCGTTCTTGGCGGCAGTTGGATTCGGCATCGATTTCGAATGGAGGGCCTCGTTGTCGGCGTCCGCAGTCGGGAAACCTTTGGATTGCCCGCTATTCCGTCGGCGCGACCTCTAGTTGCGATTGCAAGTTGCGTGGATCGGATTCGCTTGGGGCCAGGCAGAGCAAGCCCTCGCGTGCAAGTTGGGAGAGACTTGAATAGGCATGCGGATGTTCGCGCAGCCAGGGACCCAGGTCGCCTCGGGTTTTCAACTCTTGGAGCATCTCGAAAAGCTCGGCTTCGAGTTTGAGCGTGCGAACCCCACGCGGCCCAGTGACCACGGCGAAGTGGTGTGTTTGCATTTTGGGTGCAGGGCCCGTTTCGAGCAGGTATTCGCCTATTTGGCGCAGGTCGATTGGAACGCGCAGCAATTCGGCGCTGACGCGGGAGGGTTTCGCTGCGGATGCTCGCTCGGTCTGCGTACCGATGTTTCCGCTGTCCCGGGCGGCGCAGCGCAGGATGGCCTGCTCCCACGCCAAGACCGCATCAAGTTGCGCATCTTGTTCGCTGCGCACGGCGGCTTCGAAGCTGCGCCCGGTTGCGCTGAGTCGTTCGAAACTCTCCAGGGCATTCTTGCCGCTCTTGCGAGCCCAGAGCGCGAAGCTGCGCGGGTAACGCATCAGGATTTCAGGCAAGAGGCCGGCGATCGCGTGCAATTCGCGCACATGCGCTTCTCCACCCACTTGGCCCGTGAGTAGCGCAAAACTGCTGAAGAGGTCGGGGTGAGCTGCGATCCACTTGGCCTCGCTGGGCGTGTCGCCGGTTCCAAAGGCCATATCCGGATCGATGCCCGGCACGGCCTGGGAGCGCGCTCCCTCGTCTTCGCCCAACTTGCAGCCGGGTTGCGGATTGGGCAAATGGAAAGATAGCTGCACGCCACCCAACAGGGCTGCGTGCATGGCGAATTCGCAGGTGGCCGCCAGGGCTGCGCGATCTTCGCCGGGCAAGCCGAGGATCAACGAGACAATGGGGGTGATGCCCGCGGCGAGTGTTGCGCGCAAACGGCCCAAAATGTCGATGTCCGTTGAAAGTTGTTTGTTGCAATGCCGGCGCACGCGCGCATCCGCCGATTCGATTCCGAGCAAAACGCGATAGCAACCGGCGCGGCCCATGGCCGCTATGAGTTCGGGGTCGAGGTGATCGACCCGCGCGCGACACTCCCAGGGCAGGGGCTGTTCGAGTGCACCCATGGCCTCACAAAATTCGAGCGCCTTATCGCGCTCCGCGCCGAAGATGTCGTGGCACAGGTAGGCGTTGCGCGCGCCGGGCATGTCGCGAATGGCCAGCACTTCGCGCACGAGGCGCGCGGTCGGCAGCGTGCGCGAACGCCGGCCCCAAAAACGACCGATGGTGCAGAAGCTGCAATCAAAAATGCAACCGCGGCCGGAATCGATGGGAGTCAGTCCTTCGCTCTCGCCGGTAATGCGCTTGTACTCTAAGAGCGGCGGCAGCAAATCCCAGGCGTTCTCGGGCAGTTGAGCGAGATCTTTCAACGGGGCTCGATCCGGCTCTCGAACCGCGACGCCCGCGCGGCGCCAGGTGATCCCAGTCAGACCGGCGAGGGCTTCATCCCGGAGCTTTGGATCCATTTGCTGTTTGCCTTGTGCAAGTCTTTGCACCAGTTCGGGCAGCGTGTTTTCGGCTTCGCCGCGCGCGACGGCAAAGAGGAACGCAAAGCGTTCAATTAGCTGCTGATCGATTCCGGTCGTGCCGGGTCCGCCCAGGATGATGGGTAGGGTCGGATGGCGCTTTGCAATTTGCTCGGCGATAGACAGGGCCGCGGGCAAGGTCGCGCC
>JAJDES010000362.1 GCA_029259675.1 Planctomycetota bacterium | reverse complement strand
CCTGATCGGTATCGCTACCGTGCTTGCGTTGCGCGCTCGCCAACAAGATGCCGTCGGCACGCCATTGCAGCGCAATTTTGCCGACCGCAAGCCGCGCATGCTCCAGGCCGCTCTGGCTCTCGCGCTTTTGCTTGCGCTGGCGATTCCCGCGGAGTCTCGGGAGCTGTTGCCGAGCATGCTTCCACTGATTTTGCTCGCGGGCATTTTCCACCTGATCCGGCCCGACTCTCGCGATCAAATTTGCGGCGACAAGGGCCTGCGTTTGGGCTGGACCGTACTCTCCTTCAACGAGTTCGAAAGTTGGCGCCTGATGGGCGAGCACCTGCGATTCCAAAAATTCGGCCTGTGGGAAGCCGTCGCCCTCGCGCCCGAACACCACGACCAAGTCCGCGCGATTTTGGAGCGCGAAGTCGCCGATCGCGAAAGTGCCTTTAATCAATAGCGTCTGGCAGTAGCGCCCGGGCGAGGGGCCGCTGCCAACGGTGATTCTTGACAGGTTGCGCAGGGCGGCGGAGCGTTGGCGCGCTGCTACGGTTGGAGCAGAACCAACTCACCCGCAATCAACTCGATCGGCACGCGACGGACCTCGTTAGTTCCCATGTAAAGCACAAGGGTTCTTCCCGCATCGGAAACGGCCAGAGCACCCGTGCGCCCGTTTTGCAATGAAAATTGGCGCATGGAGACGGTTTGATGACCACCCTGAATCCAATGGATGATGAGCCTCTCTCCGTGCTCATCTAGAATGGCGATGGAGGTGGCTTCGGTCGGGTCGGCGAGTTCGACTTGTATATGGCAGCGTCGCTCCACGAGGATTTTGAGCTTCGTTGGTTTGCCCTGAATCAGATTTTTTAGCCCCAGGTCGCGACCATAGGAGAGCGGAATGATGCCGGATCCTTTCAAAGTCAAGTAAGCCAAGCGCAGGGGGACATTTCTCAATTCAAAAGTTCCGTCCGCTTGGCTTCGTGCGGCGCCCGCGCTCGCGGTGGCGTGGCGTGAGGCGAACGATCCCTCGCGATAGGTCACGCGCAAAGCGTCGCAGGAGACTTCGATCTGAACGTCGGGTACGCCGCGACCATGTGAGTCCACGACTTTGCCGCGCAGACTGGGGAAGACGTCGGCAGTCGGCAAAATTAACTCGACGTTTTTTTCGCCCGCTTGAATCGGATCGCTTTGTACACGCAAAAGAGTCACCGGATCCATGGCCTCAAGTCGGTACGCTCGTTCGGCAAGGCCGTCGATTGCGAACGATCCGCGTTCGTCGGTACGAACGTATTGCCATATGCTGTTCGGTCCCATGTCCTTCCGAGATTGCAGGTTTTCGGAAAAGCTGGTTTCTCCATCGATCATTCCGAACAGCGTCGGATCTCCGATCCAAACTTGAATTCCAGACCGCGGTTCACCGTTTGAATCGAGTACGCGACCGGACAGTTGCTGCGGTTCGCCCCCAAGCGTCAATTCGATGAAGCTCGGCCACTGAACATTTCCGTCGCCGTCGCGTTCAGCCTTAAAAAGGCCCGGCAGATGCCCGCGCGCAGTGGCTACCAGCGAATCCAGTTCATCCAGCCCCAGTCGGAACACGGACCGATTTTGTCCCGATTCGCTGTCCATTTGAAGCGCAAATAGACCGTCGTCCTGGGTCCGAGTTGTGTCGAACTTGAGCGCTACGTGCGCACCCTCAACCGCGACCCCAGCGGCGGTGGTGACGCGTCCGCGCAAGACGTTGGCCAGGGAATCGGTTGAGGGCAAAACCAAGGTTCTTGGGTGATTGCCTAAGGTTGGATCGGACAATTTGCAATCGCGGTAGCCATCCAGGGATGCATTCAAAACCAAACCCTTCACGGCAGGTACACCCAGCATGCGAAAGCGACCATCGGCGTCGCTTGTTGTGTCGAATTGAACACTGGGCGAGGAGTCGAGCACCATGAGTAGGCGCACTCGGAATTCATCGCCCAAGCTCGCGCTAAGACTCACGCCCTGTAGCGGAGTTCCGAATTCATTTACGGTGCGACCTTCGAGTACAACGCCCGGTGCAACCACTAGGGTCAATTCGCTCGAATCTGTCCCGCCCTGAATGTGAGTGGAGAGAACCGTTGCGTAGTAGTCGTCGCGAACTTCCAATTGGATCGGCAAATCCAGATCGGTTATGTGGATCTCGAAATGACCGGCGCCATCGGTTCTAACCATCTTCCATGTGCCCTGAAGCGCTGCCGCAACTTTTTTGTCAGCTTCAAAACTTCGGGGCAAGGCGGCGCGCTTGTCACGCACAACTTCGACATTTGGCACGGGCAGTCCGTTAACGTCGATAACTTTGCCCTGAAGTACTACAGGGCTCGAGATGGCAGCCGCTACATCGGGCTTCAAACGCGATTCGCTCGACTTCGCGATTGCAGGCGCTTGGACGCGGGTAGCACCGTAGGGAGGACTTGCTAGGGGTTGGGCTGGTGACGAAGCTACGTGCATGCTTGTCGTTGAGGTGCCCATGGCCGTGGGGACGATTTCTTCCTCGGGTGACGGCGTGGTGGGCGCAAGTGCGATCCATCCGCCAACGCAAACAGCTACCAGGAAGACAGTGATTTTTAGTTTCATGAGAGCGGCTCCGAGGGTCGGCATCGAATGCACGGGTTTGGTTTCCACAAGTGGAAGCAACGCAAGGAGCCATGACTGGCGATTGTGACGAGCATCGAGTTTGCACCGCAATTGATCGATAGCTCGGGACAGTTGCGTATTCACCGTCGATATGGCGATCCCGTTGCGTGTGGCGATTTGACGCGGAAGCAGACCTTCGAAGTAGCGCAAGAGGATTGCGCTGCGATAGGGCTCCCTCAATTCGAGCACGGCTTCGGAAACCGTGCGCTGAATCTCAACGCGCTCGATCAATTCGTCCTGGGCGGGTGCGGCCTCGGCCGGCGAGTGTTGTTCTTCTCGCCTCCGCCGGCGACCTTCACTTCGACTGCGTTGTCGCAGGCTGTTGCGCATCACAGTGGCCAACCATGGGCGAGGACTTTGGCCCAGCTGAGGGCTGGTACTCAAGGCCCTCAGCCAGGTTTCCTGGCTCAGGTCTTCCGCCGTATTGGGATCATTGACGAGGCGCCCCGCGAGTCCTCGAATCCAACTCGCCTGCTGCAACAGGTGCTCAAGGGTGGTTTTCGATGTGGGGCTTGTCATGGCTCGCGGAGGGGAATGCCGCGCGGCGCGGATCGTGCTCAAGAGATTGCCGAATTGTTTCGGACCTCCTCATTTCGCCCTTTGTGCCCACATTCCCAGTTTCAGTCAGGGCCGCGGGCCTGAGCTTGGGAGCGCTTTCGTCGCCTAGCTGCCGGGATTCCATTCGGTCCAAGCGCGATTGTATTGGGAATTGGCCGCCAACTTTGAGTGCAGGCGCCGGCGCTCCGCCGCAGCACGCTCAAGCAATCGTCGCCACGCCCTGCTGTGCGTGTCCGCAAACCCGGATCCGCGCGTGCGGCGATAGGCTTGCAAGAACGCGTCCTGTTCTTCCCGCGCAAGCCAATCTGCGGTGTCGAGGAATAGGCAGCCCAGGTCGTAGGCGGGTCCGCGGCTTTGTCGCCGTGCGCCGCCGCGCCAGGCGTCGATAAACTGAACCCGTGGATCGCCCGCTTTTGGCACGAGGATGTTGCGCGCGAAAAGATCGCGATGCACGAATCCAAGCTGGTGCATGCGCCCGACCTGTTCACCCAACAATTCAAACAACCGGCTACCAATGCGCGCGGCTTGCGGATTCGACCGCCGACGGATTTCATCCAAGGTCAAATGATCGGAGAGCCATTCCGTCGCGAGCAATTGGAAAACGGGAAGCCCGGCGCGCACGTGTGAGGCGGCCAGCAAGGGGCGCGGGCAATCGAAATCGTGATCCCGCAACCAATTGAGATTGTGAAGCTCCGCCAGGCGCGGAATCGGGCGCCGCAGGAGGAGTTTGCGCAGTGCGTGCCGTATGGCGGGGCGCATTGCGAGGGCGGAAGCTTTCAGGTAAACGGTTTGCCCATGGCGTTGAAACTTGCGCGCCTCCGGCTCGGCGTTAGTGGCGAGTTGCGCCACCCAATCGCGCACACCTTCGTCTTCGCTCCAGGGACCGATCAGTGTGAGTCGGCCTTTCACGGATTCGAACTGGAATGCTCGGCCACAAAAAAGGTCTGCTGGGAAAGGAAGCGCGGCCTCGCTTGGAATTCAATCGCGCGCAGGTTTGCCGCGCTGAGCGCGTTTTGAATTTGATCCCGTGAGCGCGCCACTCGAGTGTCGGAATTCGCAAGCCCCAGTTTACAGCGCAGCAACTTGCGCTGGGCGGGTATGGACGAGCGATCCCAAAAGGAAGCGATCACAAGCTTTCGAGCCACGCGCGCGCATTCACGCAGCGCCGCTTCGAGTTGGGCTGTGCTACCGAAGTGATGCAGTAGGCGACAAACGACGACCGCGTCGAAACTGCGGTCGCCGAAGGGCAGGGCGGCGATGTCCGCTCGAATCCATGCGCTGCGATCAACGGGTGCCGGGTCCGATCCAGCGGCGCGCGAGGCTTGCAACATGGCCTCGGAATAATCCACGCCGACGTATCGGGGAGAAGCGGCTTGCAGAACTCCACGCAGCCGCCCGCTGCCGCAGGGCACATCCAGCACGCTGCCCACGCCTGAATGTTTGGCAAGCAGCGCCCTCAGGAGTTCCGGGTCGCGTTGCTCCCGTCGCAAACTCCTCCAACGCCCGCTCCGGTAGTGGCGGCCCGACTGCGGTTTGGACCAGGACCCCAACCTCAAATGGGGGGGCTCAGGGGGTGAGGGCTGCACGGGATCGCGATTCTGTAAGGGAACTCTAGGAGCTGTGCACTTGTTGCGCGCAATAGAGGTCAGCGAAGGGTAACTTTGTCGCCCCATGATGAGCGATCGAGAACGTTGGGACAGTAAATACGAGGGTCCCCTGGGGCAGCGCGAGAGCCCACCCGACCCCTTCGTGGTCCACGCATTGGGCCTTATCGACGAGCCTGGAGCGCCCGATTCCGGCTCCGCTTCCCCCTCTGGCTCTCCTTCCGGCTCCTCCTCTGGCGAGCAGCCGCCCGCGGCCCTGGATTTGGCCTCCGGTACCGGCCGCCACGCACTTTTTCTGGCCGAGCGCGGCTGGCGGGTTCAGGCCTGGGATGTTTCCCCGGTGGGCCTTGGGGTGTTGGAGAAGCGAGCTGCTGCGCGCGGGCGCGTGGTCGTGGCGCACAGCTTGGATCTATTGAAGGAGCCCTTTCCGGATCAGGCCGGATTTCAATTGCTCGTAGCCGTGGATTTCTTCGACCGCAGCTTGTTCGAGCGCTTGCCCGAACTCGTGCGGCCCGGAGGTCACATGATCTTCCGCACCTTCACGCGCGAGTGGCCGGGCCCCAAACCGCCGGATCGCTACCGTTTGGAAGTCGGCGAATTGGAAAAGCTTATGCAGGCGGATTCACGCTGGAATGTGCGCGATTTGCGCGAGAGCGGCGGTCGAGCGGGCGTTTTGGCGAAGCGAATGTCCTGAGCAAAGCCTTGAGCTTTCGCCGCTCAGCGTAGAATCCAAGCATGACTCCGATCGATTGGATGGATGCAGCGGCCATGGGTGCTTCCGAGGCAAGCCGACAGC
>JAJDES010000361.1 GCA_029259675.1 Planctomycetota bacterium | reverse complement strand
ATGCAAATGAGTGCTATGAGCGCCTTGGGAATGGTCATCGGAAGGATCGAGAACGAGGTGGGAAGCGGTTTGAAGACGGACCGAGAAAGCGTGTGGCTGGCTGAACCGGACTCAGAGATCGCCTTCGGATTCGGCCTGTTCCGCATCGTTCAAGGTGGAAATCCCCGGCGAATTCTCAGCCGGGGACTGCTCCGGATCGACCCGCGCGAGGAAACGCGGAAGTTCGGAACAGTCGAGGAGCTCGGGACTGAGCGCGACCGACGCATCGAACCAAAATTCCTTCCCACTCGGAGCCTGCAAGCCCCGTAGCTGGACATCCTCGCCCGGCGGCCGGCCCCACAGGGGCAAAATCAGACTCTGTCCGGGTGACAAATCCGATCGCGGAGAGGCCAAGAGTTGAGCCAGGGGACCGGCTTGGGCGCGATCGGGAGCCATCGGCTCCAGCGCCGGACCTTCCGAATCTATCACCTGCAGGGCGCCGGGCAGCAAGGCTTGAAGAGGCCCACTCGATGCCTTGCTTGGCAAGCTTGCCCAGCGCAATTCCAGCTGCCACAACTCCCCCTGCGGCAAATCGAGCAACTTCGATAGCTGCTGAGCATCCTTAGCTTGCAAGCTCGCCCGAGCATGCTTGGGCGTCAACCGGATGGAGAGCCTGCCGCCCTCTGCCGACATCAGCTCGGCTCTAAATTCGCGCACGGACTCCGAAGTGGCGCTAAGCGGCAGTTCCTGCACATTCGGCTCGGGCGCCCGATACCTGCGCGCAATCAGGGACCAGGCCAGCAAGATGACTAGGCCGGCGAGGATTCCGGTTGTGATCGGCCCCTTCACACAGCGGCCCCGTTGGAGCTTTGGTCGGACATGATCATGGCCCGACCATTATGAGCCGCCGGCCTCGGCTGCACAGGCCCTCAGTTCATTTTGCGCAGCAATGCCTCGTTCCGACAATCCGGCGATCCGCGTCCGGCCCCTCTTTGGGAGGGCGCGCCCTAGGCGGAAGGGTTGTCCCAGGCCTTGTTCTTGCTCTTATTCCACCAGCGTTGCCATAGCTGCGGATCGCGCAGGTCCTCGCCCGAAAGCCGTTGCAATGTGGTTATCGCCGGCCCCGCCAGAACTTCATACTCATGGCGCAGGATGGGATCTGTGTTGTTCGCCTCAAAGAGACTGTGCCGTTCGAGCAGAGCCTTGAGCGCGACCAGGAAGATGTCCTTGCGATCTCGCTCGGGAAATACGCTGAAATCCCCCAACGCCTCCAGCGCCGCTGCCTGCACGGCGGGCTCGCTGCTGCGCGAATGCCGATACAAGCTGTCGAGCGCTGCTTTCGATTGGGTGGTGCCCAGGGCCAAAATCACGATCCGATGCAACTCGGGCTGCTCGCGAAAGTGCTTCTGATCCAGGGCCCAATCGAGCGCTTTGACACCCAAATCGCCGCATGTTCCCAGGGCCTCCGCGGCTGCGGCGTGCAGGCGTTGATCAAGATTTTCCTGCGCGAGCGAACCGCGCTTCTCTTTCAGGCAACGCTCAAATCCCGTTGCGATCGAGCGTTGATCGTGACTCCCACTCGCGGGGAATTCCTGGACCAAGGACGCAATCTGCTCCACGGCCAAATCATCTTGCTCGCCGCGTTCTCCGCGCGAATTATCCAGTCGCTCCAAAAGCTGCGCCACTTCGGGACGCTTGTCGGGCACGGATGCGATTTTGTTTTTTCCCGAGGGATGCGTCGCAACCGATCCAAGAGCGCTGGCGGGATCGGCGAGACATACGTGAGCAGCAAACAGAATGGCGGCAATGCGCAGCATAGGAACTTCCCCTGATTCGCGATTGGCGCGCAGTCAAAGAGCGTTCACATGAACGCCTTCCCCCTCTGACTTCCGGCGCATCTCCCTCGCGTTGGGATCCCTATCGGACGCAGGCCCCGTGCGTCATTCAGTCCAATCCGGGGAATTCTCGCGCATAGTCCGATTCCAACTGTCGAATGCGCGCGGCCAACTCGAGAGCCACCGCGCCTTGATCACCGGGTAGCTCCGAATTGAGACCCAAAATCGAGCGCACCCCAATGACGCGCCCCGTAGTGTTGGTCAAGAACACTTCACTGGCGCGCCTCAAATCGTCCTCACGCACGCGATCGATGTGCAGCTTCAATTCGCGCCCATTCAAGCTCAGCGGATTGGCGCGCAAATTCTCAATCAGCTGCCCGCGCATGATGCCCGGCAGGCAGCCGCGGTTGAGGTCGGGCGTCATCAAAACGCCGTCGCGCAATGCAAAGAGGTTCGAAATGGAGCCTTCCACCAAATCGCCTTCGTGCGTCGGCAAGAGTGCTTCCCACGCCCCGTGGCTGCGTGCCTCCTCGCGCGCCAAAACGTAGCTCAAGCGGTTGGTGGACTTGATTCCGCCCAACTGATCGCCGACCACGCGCACCTGGGAAGAAACCCACAGGAGCGGACCACCCGCCGGGGGGGGAACCACTTCGCGCGCCGTGATGGTCAACAAGGGTGTATGGGGCTCGGCGCCGGGCGCCGCTTCCACCCCCCGCGTGAGCGTCATGCGCAGGGCGAATTCCCTCTCGGCCGGAAGCTCGCGGGTCAAGATTGACAGGGCCGCTTGCGGCGTCACCGGAGGCGGCCAGGGAATCGAGAGTTCCTTGGCGGCGTGCTCCAAGCGTTGCATGTGCAACTCCAAAAAGTAGGCGCAGCCAGCCTTCCAAACCACCGTGTCGAAAGCAGACAGTCCGTATAGAAAGCCCGTATCCCAGGCCGAGATCGCGCCGGCCTTGGCTTCCACCAATCCCTCACCAACAAATACGGGGTAGTCATTCATAGCAGCTCACTCCTGCGACGGGCTCTCCATAGCAGCCGCTAGGGCCGCTCCCTTATCAAGTGTCTCGGTATCCTCCGCAGCGGGATCCGAGCCCCAGGTGATGCCCCCACCGACTCGGTAAGAAACTTCACCCGGCGACAAACCGTCCCGGCCGGCGGCCTGGGCAAGTGGACGCCAGAGCATTGTGCGGATCAAGATGTTCCACAAGGCGTGACCGCGCAAATCCATGAAGCCCAAACTGCCGCAAAAGAAGCCGCGGCCCTGATTCTCTTCGCGCGCGATGATTTCCATGCTGCGCAACTTGGGCGCGCCGGTGATGGAGCCGCCCGGAAAAAGGGCGCTCAAAACGTCCATGCTGTCCAGTCCTGCCCGCGTTTGCGAAGTCACGTCCGCCATCAAGTGGTGCACGCGCGCATAACTTTGCAAACGCGGAAACTGCTCCACGCGCACCGATCCGCGCTCGGCGGTACGGCCCAAGTCATTGCGTTCGAGATCGACGATCATGGCCAGCTCAGCCAAGTCCTTCTCGCTGCTTAAGAGGTTCTGCGCAGCCCGATGATCCAATTCGGCTTCCGCACTGCGCGCGGCCGTGCCCTTGATCGGCCTTGTGCGCGCCATTTTTCCATCGCACTCCAAGAGCAACTCCGGCGACGAACTGATTAACGCTCCCTGCGCCAATTCCAAGTACCCCATGTAGGGCGCGGGATTGGTGCGCCGCAGTCGGAGGTACAGTTCGATTGGATTGCCCGCTACGGCGCGCAAAAATCGATGGGCCAGGTTGGCCTGATAAATTTCCCCGCGCGCAATCTCGCGGCGCACGCGTTCGACCCGCGCGCAATGCTCGGTCGGTTCGACTTCGCGTTGGAGCGGTCCGCGAACTTCAAAGCTTCCCGCGCCCCGGAACTGCGCGCCGCGCAAGAGATCGATCACATGTGCGCGCCGCGCGGCGACGGAAGCCCGATTATCCCCCGGCTCCTCGCCCAGCACGAGCCAGGCCCGGTCGTGCACTTCGTCGCGCACAACAAAATCGGTGTACAAGCCTCCGGCAATCAGCGGCCATCCCCAGGGCTCTTCGGGCAAAGTTTGCTGCTCACCTTCGACTCCCAGGTCGTAGGCCAAGGCGCCGATGAATCCACCGTGAAACGGACCGGGCACGGCGTCGCCGGGGGCGGCGTCAAGCGAGCGCACGAACGTGCGCAATTCGGTCCAGGTTTGGGGCGGCTCGGGCGGCAGCGGATTGAACGCCAGCAGCGTGGTGCATCTGGGCTCGCCCGCGGCGCTGTCCAAAAGCGCCGGGCGCCGCTCGCCGGACAGTTTTGCCAAGAGCTCTCCCCCGTCGCGTGCGACACCTGCGGGGAGTTCAAAAACTCGGGGACGGAAGCAATAGGCGGACATTCGTTGCCCGAGAGCATATAAGGTCCCCCGTGAAGAATGACAAACCCCGCTCGGTCCTGGGCCTGGTCTTCCTGACCGTCTTCCTGGACATCGTTGGCTTTTCCATCATCTTTCCGCTCTTCCCCTCGATCCTCGAGCACTACTTGGCGCTCGAAGGGGACGGAAGCGCGATCGGACGCCTCGTCGCTTGGCTCGAGGGCTTTGCCGGTGAGGATGAGCGCGCCACGCAAACGCTATTCGGAGGCGTGCTCGGATCGATCTATTCGATCCTGCAATTTGGGTTCGCGCCGGTTTGGGGAGCCCTGTCCGATCGCATCGGTCGCCGCTCCACCCTGCTCTTCACCCTGGGCGGCACCTTCATCAGTTACGTCCTGTGGGTCTTTGCCGGGAGCTTCGGAGTTCTGATCGCCGCCAGGATTTTGGGCGGCGCCATGGCCGGCAACATCTCCACCGCATCCGCAGCCGTGGCCGACAGCACCACTGGAGCGGACCGCGCCAAGGGCATGGGCATTGTCGGCATGGCCATCGGACTCGGCTTTGTACTCGGCCCGGCACTCGGCGCCCTGGGTTGGGCCGCCGGCCCCGAATCACTGGCCGCCATCGGAGAGGCCCCCAAGGGAGCCCTGGCGCTCAACCCCTTCTCGCTGTGCGCGGGCGTCTCGCTGCTGCTGGCCACCCTCAATTGGATCTGGGTTGCGAAGCGTTTGCCGGAAACCCTGCCGCCCGAACGGCGCGGTAAATCCGAGTCCAAGGGTTGGAACCCTTTCAATCGTCTCGGCAAGTTGCCCTTTCCCGGCGTGCGCCGTGCGAACCTGCTCTACTTTTTCT
>JAJDES010000037.1 GCA_029259675.1 Planctomycetota bacterium | reverse complement strand
TGCTGCGCAGGGTCAGTCGCATGGCTTGGGGAATGGGCTGCGCCGTTTCGGTTGAGTTTGCAAACCACAGGAAAGTGAGTTGGCGATACAGGGAGCCGTGCAAATCAACTTGCGCGTCGTGCACGTAGACCACCGGCTCGCCCGCGAGTGCAACAGCGCCGCTCCCATCGAGCTGCACGCCCGCGAGCGAAAGTTCCCCGGCGCTTGCGCTCGAAGTCGAATTTTCGTCGGCAGCGTCGTGCGAATCGCCGGGGGCATCGGATTCGAAGTAAATCAACGGCGCCAGGTAGGGATCCACGGGAGCGGACCCCTCCATGATCGGCTTGGCCAAATCTGCCCACACAAACAGCGGCGTTGGGCTTGTTGAGGCGGCGGCTTCGGATACCTCGGCGTGCTGAGCCGGAGCCGCAAGGGGTTTTTCTACCTGCGCGGGTTCGGCTTGATCGTGACGCTGTTCAACCGAATCGGGTTTCAAGCTTTGTTCGCTCTCAAGCGCGCTTCCGCAGGCGCCGCAAAAGCTCAGCAATGCAGTCGCCTGCAAAACCGTTACCGGCACTGCGACCATGGACACAAAACGCCCCCACGCTGCGTGTGCACGCAATGGCCCGAACATGTTCACGCGGCGCGCGGCGGGGACAGCGACCGTTCTTTCCGCGCTTGAGAAAAGCCGCCCACAGATGAAGGGTCGGGCTTTCATCGAGGAGGGGGACCGCCCGAGGTCGATCGTTCAGTCCTCGAGCATGGCTCGGAAGCGATTGAACAAGTGCGAAGCATCCAGTGGGCCGGGCGCGGCTTCGGGGTGATATTGCACGCTGAATACCGGCGACTTGCGATGGCGAATGCCCTCAACAGTTCCGTCGTTGAGGTTGATGTGCGTCAACTCCAAATTGGCCGGAAGGCTGTCCTCCTGTACCGCGAAGGAATGGTTTTGGGAGGTGATTTCAATCTTGCCGGTGATGTTGTCGCGCACCGGATGGTTGGCGCCGTGGTGCCCGAAAGGCATTTTGGCCGTCTTGGCGCCGAGCACGATCGAAAGGATTTGGTGACCGAGGCAGATGCCGAAGATCGGCTTCTTCGACACCAAGTCGGACACGGCTGAAATGCCGCGCTCAACGGCGGCCGGATCGCCGGGGCCGTTGGAGAGGAAGACCGCGTCGGGATCCATTCCGAGCACATCACTGGCCGGAGTCCAAGCGGGAACGACGGTTACATCAAAGCCGCAGTAAACGAGACTGCGCAAAATGTTGCGTTTGGCGCCGAAGTCGTAGGCGACAACGCGGAAGCGCTTCGCATTGCTGCGCGGACTCGGCAGTTCAGTGGGGAAGGACTCATCGTAGGACTTGTCCCAGTTGTACGGTTCTTTGCAGGAGACAACCGAGGCCAAATCGCGTCCATCGGTGGAGGTCGCTGCGCGGGCCTTGGCTACCAGCGATGCGGGATCGCTGTCCACCGTGGAGACAACGCAGCGCATAGAACCCAATTCGCGCGTGTGCTTTGTCAGTTTGCGCGTATCCACTCCCTCAATCGCAACGACTCCGTTGGCGTTCAGCCATTCGGGCAAGGTCGAAGTCGCCCTGAAGTTGCTGGAAATGGAGGACATCTCCTTCATGACAAAGGCTTCGGCCCATGAGTTGCCGCTCTCAGCGTCTTCTTCAGCAACTCCGTAATTGCCGATCAAGGGGTAGGTCATCATGACGACCTGACCGGCGTAGGACGGATCGGTGAGGATCTCGTGGTAGCCGGACATGGCTGTGTTGAAGACCACATCTCCAGTGCGTTCACCGGCGGCACCAACGGACTTGCCTTGGAAAATGGTTCCGTCTTCCAGGGCCAACCAGGCGTTTTCCTTGTCACTCATGTGCTTATCAGTGCCCGCATGCATCGTGTTGTGCGGGCCTTGGGCTCGATTCTCGGGTTGGGGGCTTTTGCCGGCAATCCGCTCCGATTGGTTGGTCTCCTCAACTGAGTCGGCAGGCCGATCCGGATCGGCCGGATCGCGCTCCCGCCTCTCAAATCGGAGGGCTTTCCAAATTCGGGCGCGAGTAGTTTATCCGCCCCGAGCGGCCCCCGCTGGTGCCATCGCCAGCTTCTGTGATCGAACGTGCCCGGCGGGGCGCATCAGCGCGGGCTGGCGTCCAATTGGAGATCGTCAAGGCGGCCGGCGCGGAATAGCTGGTAGCCGAGGCCGGCGATCATGACGGCGTTGTCCGTGCAGTAGGCGGGGGAGGGGAACAGGACGCGCAGGCCCATGTCCTCGCCGGCGGAGGTCATGCGCTCCCGCAGCCGGGCGTTGCAGGCCACGCCCCCGGCCACCAGCAGAGTTTCGAGGCCCCTCATCCGAGCTGCGCGCAGACTCTGCTTCACCAGGGCATCTACGACGGCTTCTTGAAAGGAGGCCGCGACGTCGGCTCGATTTTCGATGTCTTCGGGCGCAGGAGTCGGGGCCAGGGCGTCACCGCCGCGCAGGTGGTAGAGAACGGAGGTTTTCAGGCCGCTGAATGAAAAGCCGATTTGACCCTTGGAGGGGCTGTAGCGCGGGAAGCTCACGGCCTTTGGATTGCCTTCGCGGGCCAGCTTCGAAATGGAGGGGCCGCCCGGATATTCCAAGCCCAGCAACCAGGCGACCTTGTCGAAGGCTTCGCCGGCCGCATCGTCGAGGGTTGTGCCCAGCTCGACCAAGTCCGTCCAATCCCTGACTTCATACAGCGATGTGTGGCCGCCCGAAACGACCAGGGCGAGGGCGGGCAACAGGGCTTTGCTGACATCACGGGACGGGTCGGAGCCGGCCTGCTCCATGGTCGCGGCGTAAACATGGGCTTGGATGTGGTGCACGCCGATGAGGGGCAAATTGCGTGCGAAGGCCAGAGCCTTGGCCGTGGAAAGTCCGACCAGGAGCGAGCCCACCAATCCCGGGCGAGAGGTGACGGCAATGGCGTCGATTTGATCGAGCTCCAGGCTTGCGCTCGCAAGTGCCTCGTCCAAGACCGGCAGGATCTGCCGCAGGTGAGAGCGCCCGGCCAATTCGGGCACGACTCCGCCGTAGACCGCGTGCTGAGCAGCTTGACTGTGGATTGAAGAAGACAGCACTTCGCGTCCGTCGCGCACGACCGCAGCCGCGGTTTCGTCGCACGAACTCTCAATTCCAAGCACCAAGGTCACTCGGGATCACCCCCGAGCTTGCCCGGCATCTCTCCGCTCAAAAGCGAGACGGCCGCGTTCAGTTGCGGGTCCTCGGGAATTTGTGGCGTGAGGCTGATTCCAGCTTCCAATTCCCATCGCCCCAGTTCATCGAGGGCGGAGGGAGGTGGGTCGTAGGATGCGAGGTAGCGGTGAATGCGAGCGCGCACATCGGGCTCAATGGGCAAGTAAAGATCGGGGTCGATACCCGCCGTGCATTCGCTTGCGTGATCGCGGTCAATCGATCTCAACGAAGGCGTGTAGTAAAGCGCCGTCGTCAGCTTGACCTTGGCGCCGAACTCACTAAAGGGTTCAACCGTTTGGACCTTGCCCTTGCCGAAGGTCGGTTCGCCGGCGATAGCTCCCGCGCGATAATCCTGGATGGCTCCAGCCAAGACTTCGCTCGCGCTGGCGGAACCGGCATCTACCAGCACGACCAACGGCAAGTGCTCGAGTTTGGCCAAGGCCGCATCCGCGCGATAAACGTGGGATCCGTTGCGCGAACTGGTGACGACCAACGGGCCCTCCGGGATGAAGCGATTGGCCAAGGCGATGGCGGAGTCGAGCACGCCGCCGGGAGTTGCGCGCAAGTCGAGAACTAGGCTTTTCAAGCCTTCGCCGCTGAGGGTCTCGATCGCAGAATCGAATTCTTCCGGAGTTCGGTGACTGAAGGAAACGACGGCCAAGTAACCGATACCGCGCTCCACATCGAGCATGCGAGTGTGGCGCACGGTCGGGTCCGTCATCGGTTCCGGCTTGAGACTTGTGCGCCGGGTCGAGCCCTGGCGGTCCGTCAATTCAAATTCGAGTTCTTCCTGCGCGTGCTCTTGGACGTAGGTCAAAAGCTCGTTGCTGGTGAAATCGGAGAGCGGAAGCCCATCGATCGAAACAAGCTTGTCGCCGACTTGGATTCCCGCTCGCTGCGCCGGGGAATCGGGCATCGAATACAACACGACGCGCTCTTGGGTGGGCACTTTGAAGACGACACCGATGCCCACGTACTGCCCCGAAGTCTCCCGATTGAGTTGGGTGACTTCCTCACTCGAGTAGTAATGCGAATAGGGGTCGAGATTGTCGACCATTCCACGCAGGGCTTGATCGAGAACTTCGCGCGAGTCGAGCGGTTGGACGAAGTCGCGCTTGATGAGGTTGTGCACGCTGCTGAAGAAGCGCAGTTCGGGGTCCTCACGGGAGGCCTGAAGCTGCAATAACATGACGGCGACCAGCAATCCGCAGGCGAGCCCGAAAGTGAAGCTGACGGCCGCCCGGCCACGGTTGCCGTCCGACTGTTGAGCACCTCGCCGGGTGATTTTGCCTTCGATTGCGAGCCCTCGGCGCGGGGTCGCAGTCCCGCCCTTGTGCCCCGACTTTGCGGCCGCAACACCCAATTCCTGGGCTTGGGACGAATGAGCTCGCGGGCAATTGCTTGATTCTCTTTGCGGCATGCGTGAGCGCTTCAATCCTGCGCCGGCCGCATCCTACAAAAAGACCCCCGAGCCTCGTCTGGAGCGTGCTCGCCAAACCCGAAGAAAAGACCCCCGAGCCTCGACTTTGGCGTGCTCGCCACACCCCAAGAAAAGACCCCCGAGCCTCGCCTTTGGCGTGCTCGGGGGTCAGGAGGATGCGCGGTGACAGTCTTGCGATTGTCGCTTGGGAGAATCCCTGGTTCGGGTCGGAGGAGACCCGAGGAGGGGGTTGAGGAGGAGTCAGGGAGATTCCCGCAGCGCATCCCGGGGTTCGTAGGCACCTGCTTTCAAACTCAGTACGTGGGACTAGCTTGGATCAGACTGCCGGCTTCGTTTTTTTTTGAATTGGGCACCCGACCGGCGGCAGTTCGTTCGGCTGCTGACAGTTTGTTCAACTGGCCGTTAAGGAGCCGCTGTTGAAGTTTCCTGTTCTTGGGCCAGAGCGTTTTCAACTTGGCTGGTGCCCCAGATCCAAGTGAAGCCCTCTTTAGCGCGGTCACCGATACGAAACGTTAATGGTTCCAGATTGGCGACACTGCAACCAAGCGCCCGCAATTCTTCTTCTGCCCGTTTCAACTCCCGCATATGAACCACGCCTTCTGATCGCAATTTCGAAAGTTCATCGCGGTGGGCGTGGGGGGCGATGGAAAGTGCGCGAGACATGGTCTCAACATGGGCTAATTGATCCGCGCGATCTGCGATTTCGTGCCCGATTGCGTCCAGGAGGGGCAAGAGCTGATCGGCCTTACTTTTCTGAATTTTAATGTGATTGAGTTCCATGGGTGGCTCCGTTGTGTTTCCAGGGCTCGGGAGCGAAAAGGCTTCGTAAGCCGCACGGAGCTTCTCGAAACCCGGTTTTGAGCGCGTCCGAAGTCGAGGCGAATACGGGCGATACGCATTCAGCCAAATCGAATCACGGAAAATTGAGGAACTGAGCGAAGCCCCGTTTGGGCCGGTATGGATCCATGCAAACCGACTTTGGCCCGGGGCACTTCGGCCTCGCCGGCGGCACTCGCGCATCGGGCGAGCTCGGGCTTACAACTTAGTAAACCGCGAGTGCTCGGCCGCGCGCCGCATGCCTTCAAGCTGAAGGGATGTACGCACCGCCAGCGCCGGCGGATTCAGTTCGCGCAACGCTCAATTTCAATCACTTCAACCGGGCAAGAATCTGCTGCTTCTTGGATGCGTTCGTCAAAACCTGGTTTGAGAACAAACTCCGAGTAGCCGCGGGTGACTTGGCACTCGCCGCCGGCCGGTACTTCGAAGACTTCGGGTACCAGGTCCTCGCACAGATTGCAGGCGATGCAGCC
>JAJDES010000360.1 GCA_029259675.1 Planctomycetota bacterium | reverse complement strand
CCTGGCGATCGTGGGCAGCATTTGCGGATCCGCGGCCCCCGCACTGATGTCATTGATCCAATCCGCTCCGGCTTGCACGGCCCGCGCAGCCAATTCGGCCTTGGTTGTATCGATGGAAATGGGGAGCTTGGGAAACTCCTTCCGGATCAGCTCAAGGCAGGGCAGAACGCGCTCGCACTCCTCACTCAGACTGACGGGAAGGCTGCCCGGACGACTGGATTCACCGCCCAAATCGAGCATCTGGGCTCCCGCGGCGACCCACTCGGCGGCCCGTTCCAAAGCGGCTGCGGGGGTCGTCAGTTCGCCGCCGTCGGAAAAGCTGTCCGGAGTCAGGTTCAGCACTCCCACCAAGCGCGGGGCGAGCAGCGGGGCGCTGGCCGCAGCGTGAACTTCCAACAAGCAGCGCACTCCGGCCCAGACCGGCGCAAATTCGTCCACGACGCTGCGCGGGCCGAGTAGAGCGACGAGAGCTTCGCGCCGGGGCGCCGTTGGAGCGCTGGTTTCCTGTGCTTGCTCGCCCAGTTTGACGAAGCTTAACTCAGGGCGCGCCTGCAGTTGCTTCCACGCCTCGGGTTCGAGTGCGGATGGTCTGAACGCGACACGCAGAATTCGCCCATCGAAACTTTCCGCATCGGCTGCAACGGACACGGAAGCGCTGGGGATGGCGCGCGCTTCGAGCTTGCGTGTCAGGGCCCCGCAAGCTGACGGCAGGAATTGAAATCCAGCCGGCTTCAATGCTTTTTGTCGCCCCGGATGTGGCGAACCCGAGTGGGCCGCAACACTGCCGCGCAGGCCCTTCTCATTCGAATCGGATTTCATTCGAAACGGGCTTGCTCGCTAAGGATTAGGCGGGTGAAAAGCCCGCATTGCCGGGAAGATCATTGCCGGGTAAATCGCCGGTTCGATCGTCGGATTGTGAGTCCTGAGGATTTTTCTCTTCGGCCGCGGAATTGTCTTCGGCTGTCTCCTCGACTTCGGGCTCCGGCCGCAAAGCTTCGATGGATACGCCTTCGATGAGCTTGAGCACCTCTTCGCCGGTCACAGTCTCGTACTTCAAGAGAGCGTCGGTTAGCGATTGAACATGCTCGCGGTGTTCCCGAACCAGGCGCGTGGCGGTCTCGTAGGCCGTATTGAGGAAGCTTTGAACTTCCTCGTCGATCAAGCGCGCCGTTTCTTCCGAGTGCTGCTTGCCGCGCATCAATTCGGTGCCGAGGAAGTCCGAGCCCTGGCGTTCGGCGTAGTTGATCGGACCGATTTTGTCACTCATGCCCAGCTCGCCGACCATCGTGCGAGCCAAATCAGTGGCGCGCTTGATGTCGTCGGAAGCGCCGGCGGAAATGTCGCCGCAGAATTCCGCTTCGGCCACACGCCCTCCAAAGAGCACGGCGAGTTGACCCAGCAGCCGTTTCTTTTGCATGTGGTAGCTCTCTTTTTGAGGGATCGTCATTGTCGATCCGAGCGCGCGACCACGGGGGATGATGGTGACCTTGTGCGGCGAATCGACTTCGTCCATTACGGCGGCCACGACGGCGTGCCCGGACTCGTGGAAGGCCGTGATCTTGCGATCTTCCTCTTCGATCTTGTGCGAGCGTCGCTGGCGACCGTAGCGAACCTTGTCGCGCGATTCATCGAGGTGCTCGCTGTGCACTTCATCGAGTTTGGCCAGCACGGCCATGATCGCGGCCTCGTTGACGATGGCGGCCAAATCCGCTCCGCTGAAGCCCGGGGTGGAACGAGCCAGGGAGTCGAGTTCCAGGCCCTTGACGGCTTTGACGCGCTTGAGGTGCACATCCAGGATGGCCTTGCGCTCCTCGTAATCGGGCAATTCGATCACGACTTCGCGGTCGAATCGGCCGGGGCGCAGGAGTGCGGGATCGAGCACATCGGGCCGGTTGGTTGCGGCAACGACGATAATGCCCTGGTCCGTTCCAAAGCCGTCCATCTCGACCAGGATGGCGTTGAGCGTTTGCTCGCGCTCGTCATGACCGCCGCCCATGCCGCTTCCGCGACGGCGACCGACCGCGTCGATCTCATCGAGGAAGATGATGCAGGGGCTGTTGTCGCGCGCTTGCTTGAAGAGGTCGCGCACGCGACTGGCACCGACTCCCACGAACATCTCGACAAAATCCGAGCCTGAGATCGAGAAGAAGGGGACTTCGGCTTCGCCCGCAATGGCCTTGGCCAAAAGGGTCTTGCCGCAACCGGGGGGGCCGACGAGCAGCACGCCGCGCGGGATGCGACCACCGATGCGCGTAAAGCGACCGGGGTTCTTGAGGAACTCGACCAATTCGCGCACTTCGGACTTGGCCTCTTCCATGCCGGCCACGTCGTCAAAGTTGTTCGTTGTGACGTTGTCCTTCGAGTAGAGCTGAGCCCGGGAGCGGCCGAAGCTCATCACGCCGCCGGCCCCGCCCTGGGAGCGCATCTGACGCATGAAGAACATGAACACGATGATGATCAGGATCCACGGACCGGTGTAGATCAAGATGCTGAACAGAGCGCTTTGCGAGTCAAACCAGCGCTGTCCCTTGGTCAGGTCGAACTGCAGTCGCTCGACATTGGCACCGCGGTTTTCGATGGAGCCCAAGATGGCGCCCAAGTCATTGACGCGGCTCAGGTCCACGTCGAACCACATGTTTCCCGATTGCGCTTCGAGCGGAAAATTCGGCGGTCCAGCGCTGATGCCCCTGGTTTCGTTCCAACTCTCTTCGGAGCGCGCCATGACGCGCACGATCAAGCGCTCCTCGGAATCAATCTTGGGTGCGGGCGCGGGTGCCTTGGGTTCGTCTTCGCTGGCGGAATCCTCGCCCGAATCCGCGGGCTTGATCACTTCGCGTTCTTTGAATGCGGTCAAGGAGCGCGCCGTGATGGGCGAGTACCAACCTTCGTCGATGGCTTCCAAGAGATCTTCGGCCTCGATGTGGCGATACTTGCGAACGGCCTTGAGCTGCTGGTAGAGGTGTTCGCTTTCCTTGACGTCCGCAAAACGAACCTCGAAGCGCTCCGGCTCACCGCTGCGCAAATTGCGGTAGGTACCCTCGATCAGGTTGCTGCCGCTCTCTGTGCCTTTGATCTCCAGCTTGTCGATCTGGCCGGTGTGGAGACTCCAGAGGAATTCGTCCTGACTCAGGGGTTCGGTTCGGTGCAAGGTGTCGCCACCGACCATCGCTAAAACCACGATCAGGATGAACAAGAAGATGAAGAAGGAACCCATGGAGCGGTTCTTCTCGGTCTTCTCGGGATTGGGGTTCGGGGTCTGCTCAGCCATAGGTCTTCTATCGTCACGGAGTGCTCCACCCTAGAGGGGCGGAATCGGCACAGACTTTAGCTTAAGGGGCTGCTTGGCCACGAACAGTGGCTCGCATCCCTTACAAGTTGGTGGGTGGTGGTGCTTTTGGGCGCTGTTGGTGAGCCCGACGGGGTCGCATGCGGTATCCGTCTTTGGCGCTGTTATTCGCAGCCTTGGGCTAGCTGGGACCGCTGCTGGGGTTTTTGCTGAGCCCGAACTGAAGTTGGGCGGCGCCGCGCTGTTGGTGGGGGGGCTATTGGGCTCGACGGAGCGGCTTATTCCCCGTCTTGGGTCGCAGAAAGCGAAACCCCCGCCGGAGCATTGAAGGGCTCATCATCCTCTTCGGATTCGGTGCTCTCCAAGGGACTAAATAGGTCCAATACCAGCTCTTGGGCAATGTTGCGTATGGCCCGGCGCCGCGCGTCGATGTCGTTTTCGCGAGCGATGGCAAAGCTATTGCTGGAATCGCGCGCGACAAAACCGCTCCAAAGGGCGGCATTCGCGTCCCCCAGATTTTCTTGGGTGCGTCGATGGATCAGGGAGGCCTCGACGGTGA
>JAJDES010000359.1 GCA_029259675.1 Planctomycetota bacterium | reverse complement strand
ATGCGGTCCGCAGCGTGCGTCGGGCGGATCGGAAGAGGCCGATGGGCGGGAACCGGGGGGCGGGAATTTCTTGAGCGGGCTTGGGCGGTCCAACTGGAACGCCCGCTCGGCCTGTGTCACCCTGGGTCTCCCAAGCGCACGGTCCCCAAACTCACCCTATGCAGCAACATTCTCTGACGATTGCCCCTTCGCTCCTGGCAGCTGACTTCGCTTGCTTGGCGGATGAATTGGCTCGGGCCGAGGCCGCCGGAGCCGACTGGCACCATGTCGATGTGATGGACGGTCACTTCGTGCCCAACCTCTCGATCGGTCCGCCGGTGGTCAAAAGCCTCGCGCGGGTCGCGAAAAAGCCCCTGGATGTGCACTTGATGATTGAGGAGCCCGGCCGCTGGGTGCGCGATTACGCCGAAGCCGGCGCCCATGTGCTGACCTTCCACCTTGAGGCCTGCCCGACCTCCGTTGAGGTGCTGAGCACGATCGCCTTGATTCGCGAGCTCGGAGTGAAGAAGGTCGGCCTGTCCCTGAATCCGGACACGCCCGTGGAGCGACTGGGTGAGTTCTTGAGCAGCCTGGACCTGGTCCTGGTGATGAGCGTTTTCCCCGGATTCGGCGGACAATCTTTCATGCCAGAGGTGCTGCCCAAGGTGCATTGGCTGCGGGAACAGGGCTTCGAGGGTCAGATCGAGATGGACGGCGGTCTGAACGCCGAAACCCTGCCGCTGTGCGCCGCTGCGGGGGCCGATTGCCTTGTGGCTGGATCGGCTCTGTACGGCCCCGGGGACATGAAAGCGCGCTTGAGTGCCATGCGCAGTGCCGCCGAGCGGGCTCGCTCGAGTGCTGAGAGCAGCGAATCCTAGCGAGGCTGCCTGGCGGGCTGCTAGGGTGTTCGCCCGCAGGAAGCCGGGCCAGCAGGATGCGGCCCAAGCCTGTGCGCAACCCAATGGAACAAAAAGCTGGCAAGTCGAAAGCGGCTGGAAAGCGTGCCGACGGGGGCCGCGCACGGGACCCGCAGCCGCAGCTTCCCGTGCTGGAGGACATGCCAAAGGGCAAAGGATCGATGAGTGACGGATCGATGGGTGAAGAAACAAATCAGGATCACTCAAAGGGCAAGGGTGAGTCGCCCGAAGCCGCAGCTCAGGATCCCAAGGGCAAGGGTGCTGGCGAGTCCGTAGACGGAGCCGGCTCCAAAGCCGAACCGGAGGCTGTCGAAAGCGAAGCCGAGGGCACGGGAGCTGAAGCCGAAGACAAGCCGAGTCGCCTATCGCGCCTGCGCTTCTCCAAGAAGAAGGACATGCCCGGAGGTCTGTGGCTCTAGTGCGAGAGCTGCGGAACCGTGATCTACCGCAAGGAGTTGGAAGCGGGCGGTCGAGTTTGCCCAGCCTGCGATTTCCATTTCACGCTCCCCGGCCGCGAGCGCGTGCGCATGCTTTTGGACAAGGACACGTGGGACGAGAAGTACGCCGATCTCGAGGCCCTGGACCGGCTGAATTTCAAGGAAAAGGAAACCTACGCCGTCAAAATTGAGCGCACCACCAAGCGCACAGGTCAGAAAGAGGCCATGTTGCTGGGCTTCGGCGAGATCGAATCCGAGCGGGTGGTGCTGGTGGTGCTCGACTTCAGTTTCATGGGCGGTTCCATGGGGGAAGTTGTGGGCGAAAAATTCGCCCTCGGCTGCGACCTTGCGCGGCGCGACGGCTTGCCGCTGGTTGTGCTCACCAGCTCGGGCGGAGCGCGCATGCACGAAGGCGTGCTCTCACTGATGCAGATGGCCAAGACCTGCGCGGCCCTCAATCAGCTCAACGCCGCGGGCGGTTTTTCGATCTGCATCATGACGCACCCGACCACGGGCGGCGTCACGGCCAGTTTTGCGTCGGTGTGCGATATCACGTTGGCCGAGCCGGGCGCGTTGATCGGCTTCGCCGGGCCGCGAGTGATTGCGACGACGATCAAGCAAGAGTTGCCGCCGGGATTCCAGCGCGCTGAATTCATGCTCGAGAAGGGCATGATCGACGCGATCGTGAGTCGTCCCGAGTTGCGCAGCACCATCGCCCGCTTGATCCAATACCGCTCGTCGCCCAGCAAGTAGCACCGGCTGCACGCGTGTGAGAGCGCGCTGCAAAACTCACAGCGCATCCCAACCCCGGCGGATGCGCGGAGCCGCGTGCACAGCGTCAAGCGCGAATGGCGCGCAGGACGGCTTGCGTGAGAATCAGCGCGGCTTGGGTGGACGCTTGGGTTTGGATGGCCCTACTTCGGCGCCGTCAGGTGCATGACCCAACTGTCGAACTGGGAACCCAGTCCGTTGTTCATGCGCCGATCCAGGCCGGCCATGGCGCGATTGACCATGAGCAATGGAGCGCTCAGGAGCCCACCGAGCTTGGCATCGGAAACGTGCATGGCCTGGGGCATGGGCGTGGTCAGCTGATATCCAAAGGTCTCGTGGTGTGTGAAGCCCCGTGACTGCAATTCACCCTTTACTTCGGCCGCGGTGCGAGCGTTGAGTTCACGCACGGGCAACAGTGCGCGCGAGGGGCGGCGCGCACGCATGCCGCGTGAATTGGCGTTGATGTCGCCGATCACAAGCGTGGCTCCCTTGCCCATGCTTTTTTGCAAGCCGTCAAAGAAGGCTTCGAAATCGGGTGCGAAGCTGACCACACCCGAGCTGATCACCAG
>JAJDES010000358.1 GCA_029259675.1 Planctomycetota bacterium | reverse complement strand
TCGTGCCCTTCCTCGTCGTTTTGGGTGGCTTCGCCATCCTGCTGTACGCCTCCTCCCAGGACGCTGAAGACAGCACGGCTCCCTTCGTTTACACCATTTTCTAATTGGCTATGGGTCGTTTCCTGCGCGAAAACTTGCTCTGGGTCGCCTTGCCGGTGATTCTGGCCGTTGCTGTTCTGGCCTGGTTCCTATTTGGCGAACCCGACCCCCAGGTACAGCCACCGGCAGCTCCCTTCACATACGATTTGAACTAGCCCGAACAGGCTCGGCATTGAACCGGACAGGCCCGGCATTGAACTCGTTTGTGAACAACATCACCCAAACGAAACCACCCAGCAGAGCCGACCGCGCACGGAATGCGAAGCTGGCGCCCACAGACGGCGCCGGATTCGCTACACCCTTGGCTCATTTCGCCTAGACTCCCCTCCAGCTTGCCCAGGGCAAGCCGCCTCAGATGATTCGCTTCCTCAAGGACAATTGGCTCTGGATCGTGGCACCCATCGTGCTGCTACTCGTCGCAATCTTTGTGCTGATCAAAAGCACCAGCGGCGACGACGTTCAACCTTTTGTCTACACGCTCTAGGACGTCGGCGCACACGGGCTGCGGCCCGATCCGGTTGTAAGAGCCCGCTCGGTCAACGCGGCTGACCGCCATGGGAGCCTTAGCAGTTGCGGTATTTGTCGTGCAGACCGACTCCGGCCTCTATCAACGGCAGAGCCTTCTGCACGCGTGACAATCTCGTTTCGGCTCGCTTAGCAGAAGCGATGTGCTGCGCGAATTCGCGTTGCTTGCCCGGACTCAGGGCCGCGAAGGCCTTCTTTGTTTTCGGCTGCTTGGCAAACGCCGCCTTCAATTCCGCCGGCAAAGCCACAGCCTTACCTCGCGCGGGCACCAGCTCCTTGCCCTGTTTCTGATTCTCAATAGCCTCGAGTAAGTATGCTTTGATGCTGCGCACTTTGATTTCCGAGCTGGACCGGAAGCGCCACTGGCGCAGGGCTTTGGTGGAACCCTCCTGGGCATTGACCAACACATTCTGAGGGTCGCTCAAGTACACGCCCTGATGAAACCAAAGGGCGACATGCTCCTTGAAAGCCGCCAGGCCGACCACATTCTTGCCGTTCAGGGTGTAGCAGGGAGCGCTCCATTTGAGGGTCTCCTCCAGCTCCGTCGAACACAAGAGCTTGCGCAGCTTGTTAAGCTCTTCCGACCACTCGGCGTGTGCGGCCAAATACTCCTCAACCGATTGGTAGCGCTTCATATCCGCAGTCTAGCCGGCGCAGCTTTCCCGGTGTAGGGCACTCTGCAGGCAGGTCGAATCAGCGCTGAACCCCTGCGCCATGCGCTCGCTCCTAGCGCCGCGCGCGCATTTACTCGGAGAGTCGTAATCCCATTTTGGAAAGCCATGCGAAGGCACCGCAGGCCTCGGCCACCAAGAGATGCAGTTCGGTTTCATCGCCGATGGGGATGCGTTTGAGTTCGAACGGCTTCGCGTCGGCATCATTGACGCCGGCATGGGTGGCCACAGCAAACTCAAAGCCCTCCGCGCGCACCGCCTCAAGGCCCACCTCTTCGTAGTCCCAACGGCGACCAAAGGGATAGGCGAATACATCGCCGCGGCTGCCGAGTTCGCGTTCTAGGGCAGCTGCGGAGTCGTGCACTTCGGTTCGAGCTTGCGCCTGATTCAAGCGCGAGAGGATCGCGTGATTGACAGTGTGGGCCCCCAGCTCGAAGCCGCCGTCGCGCATTTCGCGCGCTTGATCCCAACTCAGATACAGCCGTTCGCAAAGCGCCGCTTCATCGCCGCCACATTCGGCGAAGATCAAGTCCATCACCCGTTCGCGGTCCTGCGGCTCGGCGTCGTACTTGAGCACGCGTTTGATTTGGTAAGCGAGATTGTCGCCGCCCTCAAGCGCGCGCCGCAAACCCTCCGATGCCGGCGTATCCTCCGCCAAAACCAAGTAGCGCCGCGCGACGGCCTCAGCATCCCGACCGGGTTGATCCAGGATCCAGAAATACTTGTGACTCCAATTGACCTTGCGTTCGTCGAGCGGTCGCGTCTCCAAAAAAACAGAAGCCCCCAGGCCGCGCTCGCGCAGGAGCGGCAAAAGCGCGGTTGCATTGTCGCGATAGCCGTCGTCCATGGAGAGCGACACCAAACTCGGTCCCTTCGCTCCGCTGCGCAATTGTTTTTGGGCCGCACCGATCGGCAGCACCCGGTAGCGCTTGTGAAACCAATCCACGATCTGCGTGAGCTTTTTGGCGCTGATCTTCATGTCCGCCGGCAAGCCGCCGTTGACAGCATCCTCGGTTACGCAATGACCGAAGAGAATCAGGTGCCTGCGCGGAGTCAGGCGACTGACCACGCTGTGCAAGCCGCTGTGAAAGAGCAGCCGAGCCAGGCCGCCGCGCAAAAGGAGTTTGAGTTGATGCTTCATCTGTATGGGCAGCCAAAGAGCCCCCAATGGGAGTTCCTCGATACGGGCGGAAAGGCTGTTAGTGCAAGCGCAGTGTTGAAGCTACCCGATTGGATCATCATCGCGATCCCCGTCGGTCAAATACCAAGTGGAGGCATCGCGCGCCCGATCCAAGAGCGGATGCTCCGCATCGAGCACATAGATGTACACAAAGAGGTGGTTCTCCGGCTTGGGGCGCAGGAATCCCCAGGCCTCGAGCCTTTGTTGCCACCAGGAGCCGTCCACAGCTGAGGCGCGCGCCACGCGCGAGCCCGCCTTCTGCAGATAGTCCAAACCCGCTTCGAGCGCGGCCGCACAAGCCCACTCCTCAGGAGCCAGGAGATCCACGATCCAGCCGATGTCATCGCCCTCGGCCGGAGGTTGAACGACGACATAGCCCGCAAAGCCGCCATCCTTGCCGCGCACGGCCAAAGCTCGATAGCCAGCGGAGGGCGCTTCGAAAAAGCGCCAATTCAGGTAATCCGCGTCGCGCCGAACCATGAGCGCGAATCGGCTTTCGACCTGACGCGAAAGTTCCAGGACCTCCGCGGGAAATTGCTCAATGACCTCGATGCTGCCCTGTTCCCGGGTTGCGGCCGACTTGCGTTTGGCGCGCGCGCGCCAAACATCGAGCGGCAAGCGTGCGGCGGCCAAACGACCCTCGGCAAAGCGAATCTTGCGCGCCCTTGGCCCGGACTCGAAGAAATAGCTCCAGGGTCGAATCACACCAACCGTTTCCCAACCCAGCTTGGTGAAGACCGACGCCGAACGGCGATTGGGAAAGCCCCAATTGAAAGGAAAGCCCGCCCGGGCCGTGTCCGCCTCCAGGCGCTTGGCCACGTGACCGGCAATGCCGCGTTTGCGCCAATCCGGGTCCGTCATCACGTCCCCCTGTTGCCCGCCGAAGAACGAGCCGGCTTCATCGCCAAAGCTCAGGAAACGCCGCGGCGAATAGGCGAAACCGCAAACAGGCTGGCCGTCCGGTGCGCGCAAGAGAGCACTCAGGGCTGCGCCCTGGGGATTCTTGTCGTAGCGCCAGACCAAGTCCGAGCCGCGCACATGCTTGTCAAAGCAGCGATTGAATAATTGGGCCTGGATCTCGCGATCCCCTGCGCCGCAGCTCGCTAGCTCAAGCTGTTCATTGCTAGTTGTCTTGGGATCGGCCATGGCGCATGAGGTTAGCGCTGGGGCACCGCTTGGGCCCTCAAAAAAAGAGCCCGGATCGCCGTGGCGCTCCGAGCTCTTCATCTTGGCCCTTGATCTTGAGTGTGGACACACGCGGCGCCCCCACTCACCTGCAGACGCGTTCCCTAGCCGACCTGGTCGTACGGCAAAACACTGCGGTCGCGCTGGACCATGCCGAGCGAACGACCGATGCGCTTCTTGAGGAAGTTGGGGTTCTCTAGGTAGTAAAGCGCGCGCTCGTAAACGCGGCGGGCGCGGGCGCTGTAGCTGAAGTACCAGCGCTCGTAGTTGCGCACGATCGTCTTGCGCAATTCCTCGAGCTCGATCTGCGTGAAGTTCTCGTGCATGTAGGCCGAGCGATTGGACGAGACGTAGTTCTCGTGCAAGTCGGACACATCGATGGAGGCCTGGTAGTTGTCCCAGGACTCGGTACCGATCAGCGGGTTGAAGACCGAGATGCGAATCAGGTCGGGACCGGCCACGCGCAACACCTCTTCGGTCTCGCGCACATCCTGGGCCGACTCACCGGGCGAACCGACGATCAAGTAAACCTTGGCCCACATGCCGGCGCGGCGCGTCATGCGCGCGGACTCGACGATTTGCTCGGCGGTCATGTCCTTCTTGAGCGTGTCGAGCATGCGCTGCGAACCAGTCTCCCACCCGTAGTAAATA
>JAJDES010000357.1 GCA_029259675.1 Planctomycetota bacterium | reverse complement strand
ATCTCGGATCAAGATCAGATCGGTGGGCCCCGCCGCCTGGATGGCATCGGCAATGTTTGCGAAATCGCCGCCAGGGTCGTCATCGACCACGAGCACGTTGCCTGCGGTCGCGTGGGAAGTCAGTGCGAGTAGTGCCAGAGTGCAGAGCGAGTAGCGATTCATGATTTCTAATGGGGCCGGTATAGGAAGCTTGCGCGCTACTAGTTAGAGGTTGAGGGCGGGTATCCGGAATCTACTCCAAACATCCGAAAATGGTCCTTCGCTCCGACCGATGTGGGAACTTCCGCTCGAATTCGCAATGAGTGGCCAATCCGGTAGATGTACAGGCTGGGCTGTCTAGCCGAGTTCAAGGCTGGGCGCCCCAAGGGTAGAGCGAAAATGAACGGCATCTCCATTGGTGTGAGGCTCCCAATCCCCAGGGCTCCCCGAAGAGTTCCAGGCGCTCAGAATTTGAAGCTAGCTGGAAAATTCTGACGGGCTCCTCACGAACGGCTTCCACGCTGCGGTTGCAAGTTGGGGCCGTGGGCGGGCTATGCGCTGTGCATATGATTTTAAAATGGGAACCATGAAGGGGCTAGCCATGGGGAGATCTATTTGGCTTGGGCTTTTGCTCTTGGCGACATTCTGTTCTTGCTCGCGCTCAAAGGCGGAGCCTCGTTCGCGTGAACAGTTCGAAGCTTTGGAACTTGTGATTCCTGAGCAAGCGCCGGCGATTGAGGTGCGCGTCGAGAAGGCCTATTCGCTTGACTTCAGCATTACGGATATGGACTTCGGCCGGCTCAGGGAGTCCGATCCGGCTGCACTCGTGGTTGTCGGGTACAAAGAGTTTGTCCTTATGGATCCGGAGTCGACATCGCTAAAGGTTTTGCGCAGCGGGCGATTCGAGAATCCATCCAACATTCAATTGCCGATCAGTCGCGTGGGACATGTGCGCGATCTGAATGGCGATGGGATCTTGAGCTTGATACGGCTTGGAAGTTCCGGAGGACCTCCCATAACCGGATACGACGCGGATGGGGGGATTCAATGGAGAGCTGAGGGCGCCGGCTACCCCGAATACACGCTGGATTTTGATGCCACTGGTGACGGTCGCACTGAATTCCTTGTCGGGTACGAGCGGAGTACGGTCATGCTGGACAGCGAAGGAAGTGTGTTGTGGCGCAAGGAACGGAATTTTCAAAATGGAGCTGCGGTCATGAGGGATTCAACGGCCGGCTGTTTGATTGGCCTTGTGTCCTACAGGAAACTGACCCTTCTGGATGAAGCCGGGGAAGACATTGTTTCGATGTCAGTTCCAGGGGCCGAGGATGGATATCACAACTGTGTGGACATCGCTCGCAATGTGCCGGGTTACGCATATCCTCTTATAGTCTTCGGGGCCTTCGTTGATGACAATCAGTACATGGCCGTTTGGGATCCAAGGCAGCAAACGGTGATGGTCGCGGACAGTGAAACCACCGACCCCTTTTTGAATTCGGTGCCGCTCCAAGGCAGCCAAGGGAATTGGCTCGTGAAGACTGAAGTCATACCCAAGCAGGCCTTTCCTGCAGGCTTTGAAAGCACCAAGCTGCGGGTGCAAATATTCTCGGACCAGGGTGCTTTCGCCTTCGAGCGCTTTCTATCCAGCGAAGAGGTAGAACTGGAGCACGCGCTTTGGATCGAAGACGGCGCGTTCCTTGTGGGCTACGGAAAGCACATCTGGCGCTTCACCCACAATTGAATCGCGCTCAACGGGCGATTCCCCAGCGTCCGCCTAAGTGGCTGGAGGTTCCCTTCCAACTAATTGCTGGAGGCCAGTTGAGCGTAGCTTGGACTGCTCAGGAAGAGATTCCCACCGATGTCCCAGTGCAATGCCTGCAAAACAAAACCGATGTGATTCAAACCGGCAGGCAGGTCCCCGATAGTGATGGACTTGGTGAGGATGCCAGCTGGGGGCAAGAAGTTTTGTGAGAGGATGGTGAAGGGAAATGCAGTTTGAACTACTCCGTTCCATTCCAGGATGGGAGTGGAGCTAGCTTCCATTGAGTATCCCAGGACGACATAGTCAAACGCTTCTCCACGGATTTCAATGATTGCCGACTCGCCCACAATAATTGGAGCGTCTGTCACGGAAACCGTGCGAGCTGTGCCAGATAACAGCTCTAGATTTAGGGTGCTGCCCATTTTTTCTAGTAGATCGGGCGAACCCGAATCCTGCAACCAAATGCTGTTGTCTCCAAATAATTCAATTTCTTCATGCACACTGTTCAGTGTCGTGCCACTGAGGAACAAGAATCCGTCTTTGACCAGCGCCGCTGGCCGGCCATCTTGAGTTTGACCGGGGCCGTTTGCTGAGGTTCCGCCAATCAAGGTTGACCCGTAAACAGAAACTGACGAATCAACAAGCGTCAGGGCATGGCGACCGGGAGTCGCTGTCAATTTACTTCCACCCTCTATAAGCGAGCGCGCAATGCTGACGTTGAGGCTATTCTCGACGCGCACGGCAACAGATACATGGGGGGTCTCTAACGGGTTGGCGTCAAGGGTGTCACCGAGAATGAAACAATCCTCAATGAGGACCGGTCCATCGCAATCCGTGATTCTCAACGTCCCCATGTGATTGGAGGGAAGACTGGCTTCTTTGAAGCCCAAGTTAAGCCCTCGTAGGACGACTTGTTTGTTTGCATCAAGGTTCTTCACGAGCAGCTCGAAGAATTTGGTGTTGGCGGAATCTGAAACAAGCGTAAGTGCCTTATTGTCTACTTCACCATCGCCACTGTCTTGATTGAGGATTTCGATTGCGTCGCCATCTTTTGCGCAATCGATTGCATCTTGAAGGGATGGGAATTCAAGCGAAGGAGTTCTCAAAAATTGTGGCGGCGGAATTTTACCCTCGTACCAAATGGCATAATTGGGATGAGTTATGAATGTGTCTACACCGTTAGACAGTTCCGCTTGGAAATACAAACGCTTTCCATGTGGCAAAGGGCCCAAGTCAGAACTGTCAAATGTGACCTGATATTTGCCGGTTGGATCTGTAACCCCTTCCCCAAGTTCGATCACGGGCGACTGAAGATGTTGGCTCCCAATGTCAAGCTGGGAGCCTACGGTGCCAAGACCCTCTGAATACCGTAGCTTCACCGTGGACCCGGCTGTTCCGGTTACACTGACAAAAAGCTCATCATGCGGTTCTAAATGATTGCTGACGTACAAACTTCCAGACACTGAAGTGCTTGCTTGGCTTAAGTCCGTGCCCGAAAAATCAATGTCTTGAGCGCCTGAACTTCCCTGCGGGGAAGTGTTTAGTAGCCAAACTGCGGAGTCATTTATTGCCACTAGCCCCGACCCTCCGATTCCGGCTGTTTCATCGAGAAGATCGTCACAGGGTTGAGGAAAGCAATCTGGCTCAAGGGGAATCGTTGAGCCACCGCGCACAGTGCTGTTCCCTGCAAGAAACGTGAAGCCCCCGTCAATCGTAATTGCTGGTGCACCCAGCGGATTGTGAGCACTCCCTGCGTTGAGATAGAACTGGTGGTCGCCCCCAAGCACGGTGCATAAATACATGTAGATGTTTGAATCCTTGGATTCAAGAGCAGGCATTGCCTGGGGCGTTTCCATCGGGCTCAGGGGCCATCCGCTTCTGGTGAATCCGCCCTCTATGCGGCCACCCGCGAAAACGACATTGTCGCATTCCTGCACGATGACAGCCGTTGCGGTAGCTTGGATCGGGTCGCTGGGGCCCGTGTAATCAATTCCTCTCAGAGTGCACGAGTCTAAGAAGACCTGACCGATGCAGTTTCTGATCTCGAGTGCTGGCGCGGTGGATTCGAACCAACCACCCATAATGAACTCAATGATAACGAGCTGATCTGCAGCAAGGTTCTCAATCAAAGTGTGCTTTACCGTTGATCCATAGCCTCTAATGGTTATGGATTTTCCATTGATGACCATCGACTCCAGAATGTTGTTTTGCAGAATGATGACGTCACCATCCTCTGCCATCTCAATCGCTTCCGCGAAAGTTGGACTTGATACATCGCAAGGCTTGCCATCTCTCACATAAAACACGGAGGGCTCATTGGCAGCCGCAGCTGAACTCAGGGCGACCAGAACGAGGAATGCAACGCGAAGCGAGAATAGCATTGTGAACTCCTTTGTTTGCGGTGGGGGGGCGTTGCGAGTTAGCGAACGGATTTCCTGTGCAAGGATGCGGATTTGATGTGAAGTGAATATACCTGACCAGCAGTGCTCAGCACGGTACATGCGTTCAAGGTTGAAGCGGGGAACGCATCACTAATTTGAATTAGAGCCAAAATGTTTGCGGATTGGTGATAATTGTGGGCTAAACAGACTTTCTTATTTAGTGGGAAAGGCCTATTTGGGGGTGTGTATAGGCGAGCAATCGAACCATGGGCCGTTTGGTCCTGGATTTGGAACGATTAACGAAAGGGCGGCTTGCAGGTGAATGCCCGTTTCGTTGTGCTCAATACAATGAAGCTCCAAGGGTCAAGTTGATCAAAGACCTTGGCTGATGCTCTTCATTGCCGTACCCGACTAGGCATTCTCCGTTGGCGGGGCGAGTGCCAAGCTACGGATCCAAATCTTCGCGGACTTGGGTGCATCTGCTTTTTTTTGCACGTTCAAACCAGCAGTGAAGCGCAACTAGAACACGCGCTTTGGATTGAAAATGGCGCGTTCTTGGTGAGCTATAGCAAGCGTCTCTAGCTCTTCACGTGACAGGTAATAGCACGCAACGGGTGCAGTCCAGGCTTCCGACAGAATAGCTTGCGGATTTCTTCTCGGCCCATGGGCCGCACACAGGCTATTCCGTGCGCGCCGGGAACTCGGGCAGGTGGAAGACGACGTTTTCCGGCTCGCCGTCCAATTCGCTGACGCTGTCCACACCGAGTTCCTTGAGGCGATCGAGGATCTTCAGCACCAGCGTTTCGGGAGCCGAAGCGCCGGCGGTCATGCCGATGCGTGTGCCGGCATTGAACCACGCGGGGTCGATCTCGTTGGGATCGTCGATCAGGTACGCCGGTAAGCCCTTGCGCGTGCCCAGCTCCGACAGGCGTTTGGAGTTCGAACTGTTTTGGGAGCCGACGACGATCAGCATGTCGATCTTGCCGATCATGTCGCGCACGGCGTTTTGGCGGTTCTGCGTGGCGTAGCAGATGTCCTTGAGCTCGGGCCCGGCGATATCGGGGAAGCGCTTGTGCAACGCGTCGATCACATCGCGTGTGTCGTCAACGCTCAGTGTGGTTTGGGTGACGTAGGCCAACTTGTCCGGATTGTCCACTTTCAACGCCGCCACTTCCTCCACGGTCGAGAGCACATGCACGCGCGCGTTGATGCGCCCCTGGGTGCCTTCGACTTCGGGGTGTCCGGGGTGACCGACGAGCACGATCTCGCGGCCTTCGCCGGCATAGATCTGCGCTTGTACGTGGACCTTGGTGACCAAGGGGCAAGTGGCGTCAACGGCGATGAGCTTGCGGGCGCGAGATTCGGCTACGACCGATTCCGCGACACCGTGGGCACTGAAAATGGTTACCGAGCCGGCCGGCACTTCGGAGAGCGAATCGACAAAGATCACTCCGCGAGCGCGCAGGTTTTCGAGCACGTGCCTGTTGTGCACGATTTCGTGCAGCACGAAGACGGGTGCCCCGTAGCGCTCAAGGGCGACCTCCACAATCTCTATCGCGCGATCCACGCCGGCGCAAAAACCGCGCGGTTGGGCCAGTTGGACGCTCATGGAGGCGCCGCTTTTCTTAGTCGTATCCAATGTCACGATTTCACCGTTTTCGGGGCGGCCGTTCGTTGCTTGCCGCACCGGCGGAGCATACCACGCGGGGCGCCGCGGATGTCTGTAGGTGTGCGGCAATGGATTCTGGCGCCTTGTTGGTGATGCGATGCGAGGTTGGAGGCGGCCGAACGCACGCCCCAAGCCAATCCGCTTCGGGCCGGCCTGCGGGGCCTTATTTAGGCGGCCTCGGGCGAGCTACTCCTCATCTTCTTCTTCCAGCTCCTCTTCCTCGTCGTCCTCACTTCGCTTGGGAGCGTCCGCTTCGGATTCGGGGTAGCGCGGGCTGGTCCAGAATTCGACGGAGTTGAGCACAACGCTGTCCATCACCATGGCCAGGGGATAGACGGGGATGACGATCAGCACGACAAAGACGCTCTCGGTGACCCAGGCGTCATCGCTGATCTTGCTGTTCCACTCGTAAATATCGTTCGTTAGGTGGAAGCGCCCGTAGCAACTGGAGCTGATCAGGGAGAGGCACAGAATCAGTGCCAGGAGGTATTTCTTCGGCTTGGACTGCATGGACGTTGCGATCTTGTCTGGAGGTCTGGAGAGCACCATTGCGGGCGTGCGCGCGGCTCTCCAGTCTCGCCTTCGGCCAGCTGGGCCCAGAGCATGAGACCTGCTTGGCGGCACTCTCCCTTTTTTTGAGCCCGGCGGACTCAAGGGGCCTGGGAGATGCGGAATTGGGGCCTTTCAGACCCAAACAAGATTTGGCCTGTGGCGGACCGGCAGCGGGGCATGGCTCGAACGCTGGGGTCGACGCACTGGGGTCGGCGCACTGGGGTCGACGCACTGAGTTCGGTGTGCTGGGGCTCAACGCAGCCAGCCCCGCCAAAAGCACGGATATGTCAGGCCCGGTCAAGCCGTGGCTTGATTCGATTTGCCCATGCTGCGCCAACGGCGGAGCGCGCCAAGTTTTGGCTTTGCAGAATCCGTGCGCGACAGGGCGGCGCACTGGTGATCCTAAGTCTCAGTTCACAAACCCGATCGGGCCCACTACTCCAATCGAAGCGGGCACACGAAGTCTTCGGGCTTGATCGTCAGCAATGAGCAGTCGAGTTCGTAAAGCAGCTTTTCGGCCGTGTTGCCCACCAGCAAGCCCGCCAAACCGGCCCTCGAGATCGTTCCCATGACGACCAAGTCCGGTTGCTTCTTTTCAACCACCTGCAGGATGGCGTTCGAGGGCGTGTCGCAAGCGAGGAAGACTTCCATGCTGCTTTGCAGTTCAGCAACTCCGCTGAGTCCGCGAATGTGTTGCGAGGCTGCTTTGGCGATCTCTTGCCTGCGGCGATTGGTTTCTTCGGCGCCGATTCGAGCGGAACTCAACTGCAATTCCATGGGCATTTGCCACGCGTGCACAACGCAAAACGAACATTCCTCGGCTTGTGCGATGAAGGCGCCGTACTCCGTTGCCAAATCTCCCACCGAGGATAAGTCGCTGGCGGCGAGGACGCATTGGTGGGTGTCCGTGTGGGTGGGATTGATGACCCAGACAGGAACGGGACAATTGCGCACCAACTTGATCGACACGCTGCCCAATTTGCGGTCGTCCTTGCGCGAGTAATTGCGCTTGGCGACGACGATCAAATCGGCTTCTCCGGCCAAGGCCTTGCGCGTCAGGGCCAGCCACGGTTTTTCGTCCACAATTAAGAACTCGGAGTCGGCGGGCTTGGCTCCGCATTCGCTCAAGAACGAATCCACCGCGGACTTGGTCACGTCGGACGCCGCATCGGGTTCGGTGACTTCATCCTCGTCGGACTTGTCCTTGGAGTAGAGAAAATCAACGCGGGCTTGGGTTCGGGCAGCCAGCCACAGGGCTTTCTTGGCCGCTGTTCGGCTGCCCGCGGTAAGGGCTTGGTTCCGATCAAAGTCCAGTCCAACGAGTATCTTGCGAATCTTCTGCATGAAATCGATCTAGCTAGTTGCCTTGGGACTTGTGGGGTTGAGCGGTTCTTTCGAACGGGTGCAATCTCTCAGTGCTCATATTCGAGCCGCGCGGCCCATGAACTCGGTCGATGCGAACAATTGCGAACTTGGCTTCATTCGCTGACGGCTTGAACTCCAACGATTGACCCCAACATTAGGCCTCCAGCTGACGATTGCACTACGGCCTGCATCGCAATTGGCCTAGGGGTTAGTGCGTAGCTGTCGCTGCGGGGGCGGCGAGTTCCCATGACCTAGGTCCTTGGGGATCGGTTTTGGACAGCTGCGGGTTGCCACTTGAATGGAGCCGCTGTTTGCGCGATTCGCCGGCGGAACTTTCCAGCTATCCCGCAATTTCGGTGGATTCCTCCGGCGCTTCCCCGGCGGAAGCTTCCAGTACATGCACCGCACGCCTGGTGGAGCTGCCCACCCGTTCTTCGGGTGTGATGATTCCGGACAGATTGAGGGGATCTGCGGCCGACACGGTTAGGGCCTCGCCGCCTTCGCGCGCGCGGCGGCGCAGGGCGGAGACGGCCGCGGGTAGGGCGAATTGCTCTCCGGCGAAGCCCGTAACGAATCGTCCGCCGCGGACTTCTCCGGCCAATTCAAGTCGCCTCAATGCCCTGCGCATCTCGCGCCAGGGCAAGCTCACCGCTTCACGCTGGCACAGCTTGCGAAAGACAACGCCCCAACGGGCCAGCAGGCTGCGCGCGGTGAACTCGTACCAGGCATCGTCGCGTTCGGTATCGGGGATGGAATCGGCGCGCGGCCACAGCGACCAGCGACCGACGGGTGTGGCGACATTGGAGCGCTCTCTTCGCGCGCGTTGATTCGCTTTCAGCAGCGAGCGACGCAGGGCCGCAAAGCCGTCGCATGTGATGTGCCCGCGCGCCACCAACTGAGCCAGTGCGGCTTCCCTTTGGGAGGCGAGCGGACTGGCCGCGCGCGGGAAATCCATCTCGAAACTCGCTCCGCGCGCGCGCAGGTGTTCGAGGATGCTCACGGCTCCCGGGCTTAGATCTTCCGTGTCGGCCGCTTGGGATGCCGTGGACCAATGCTGCACATCGGCCCGCGGCAACAGGGCAATGGGGGTCGAGCGCGGCGAAGCATCACCCGAGCCGAAAAGTCGGCCCCAGGTGATTTCGCCCGAAAGGCACAGCTCATCCAGCCAACTCTTGCGATAGCCGCGCACGCGTGCGGGAAGGATCTCGCCCTCCCAACTGGCGGCACTGGCTTGAAAACCGGACAGCTGCATCAACACTTCGGCGACGCCGCGCGGTCCATCCAGTTGATGCTTGGGCGTCAGGTGCTGCCAATCGGCCAAGAAGCGCAGGAAGGCCGCGGCGGGAACCGGACGACTGGCGCGCCGCAGGCCTTCGACGGTGCGGCGTTGAATGCGCGCCAAAAGGCCGCGTTCGCACCAGGCGGTGGCTCCGTCGATGCGCGTTTGCAAAACCTTGCCGGCGCCCTCGAGCTCAAGTACCTCGGCCGCGAATTCCTCAAACAGCGGATCGCTTGCGGGTAGTGGACCCAGGGCTTCCATGCGACCGAGCAAGACGCGCGCGCCCTCGGTCGGCGCCTCCACGGCGAACCAGCGCTGGCCGCGCAACTCGATACGGCCGGCTGCCTGCAAGTCTCGTTTGGCCTGGTCCAACTCCGGAAACTCATCCAATTCGGCGTAGCCCATCCAGCCCAGGACTTCGTGCAGTTCCTCAGCATCGCGCGGGTCGGGCCAAGCCTCCGAGCGCACGCGCATTATTTCGCCCGCATCCAAGGCGCCCAAGTTGTCGGCTTGGGCCGGGTCGAGGGCTTGGCGCGTTTGCACGGCTTGGGCGCGACGCTCCTCCAGTGGCGCATCGTCGAGGAAGGCGTAAACGCCGGCGCTGAGGATGCCGCGCGCAAAGGGCGACGGCCCCGGCAAATCGAAGCCTTCAAATTCAATCGAGCCGTCGCGCAGACCGGCCAAAACTTCGAGCATGCCGTCCAGGTCGAGCGCCTCGGTCAAGCAGTCTCGGATCGTTTGTTCGACCAATGCGTGGTCGGGTAGGGGCAAGTCACCGGCGGGCAAATTCTCTCCGCAGGCCACGACCTCGGGGAAAGCGCCGGCCAAGAGATCGTCGGCGCGCATGCGCAAAATCGGCGGGGCCACGCGCGCGCCTCCGAATGCGCGCGGCACCAATAGAGAGCGGGTCGCGTTCCAGCGCCAGCGCACTTCAAACATGGGCGTCGTCAAGAGCGCCTGCGTCAATGCTTTTTCCGCGCCCGGGGCCAGCAACATGCCCTTGACATCGGCAAGGCGAAAGCCGTGCATCGGCCCGAGCGAAATCAAAATGGCTTCTTCATCCGCCGCCGCTTGGAGTTCGAAGCCGAAGCCGCGGCAAATGCGTTTGCGCAGGAGCAGGCCGAGCGAGCGATTGATGCGCGCTCCGTAGGGCGAATGCAAAATCAATTGCATGCCGCCGCTTTCATCGTGAAAGCGTTCTGCAACCAACCGGCTTTGC
>JAJDES010000356.1 GCA_029259675.1 Planctomycetota bacterium | reverse complement strand
ACTCACATTCCAAGCCCCCGCGACTCAATTCCATGCACTACACAGTCCCTCGACACGCCCGCGCCGCGCAGAGTTTCAAGCAACAGCAGTCCACGGTCCGCAAGTTGCGAGTCCAGGTGCCGACCATCCTGGCCCTTGCGTTGACGGCGTTGCTCAGCAGCTGCGTAAGTGGCTTAACGGCCGGACTCGATGCGGATGATGCCCTGCGCGTGACGGTTGAGCAGCGCACCCAGGGTCAACACTTCCAAATGGTCAGCCCGGCCCATACGGATCCCGTTGAGCTCTACTCACAGACCACCCGCGACGCCTCCACCAAAGTTGCCGAAGGCGCTCAAGTCAAAAATGTAATTGAGATGCTCGCCGACGGGGGCATGGCCGAATACGGCAAGCAGGGCGCTGCGCCCAAGGTGGGCCCCGAAACGATCATGTTTGAAGTCGAAACCCCTTCGGGCCACTTTCACTGGGGAACCAACCCGGCGACTCAGCTCGAGGAGCGCAAGGCCATGGTCGTGTGCTTCAACGAGTTTTTGATGGAGTTCAATCGAGTGCAGGCCTTTCAGTCCTTCGACGCAAAGAACGGCGACAAGCTGTTCAAGAAAAAGCTGCCGGGAGCCCCCACCCGCTGAGCTTGGGTCTCGGACGGCGAAACGGGCGGTCCCGCACAGGATTGGTCTAGACTCAGAACCCAGACTCTGACGCCCGCGCCGGTTGGACCGTGCCGCGCTCTCACTCCCCCATTCCATCGAATTCTTGAGCACCGAATCCAAGTTCAACGCCATCGCAATCGTTCCCGCGCGGATTGGTTCGACGCGATTGGGGCGTAAAATGCTGCTGCGGGATACCGGGCAGTACCTTTTTGAGCACACGCTGCGCAACGCATTGCGCGCCCCCTCCATTGCGGCCGGAGTGATTGCAACCGATTCGAAGGAGATCTTTGAGGCCGCAAATTCGGTTGGCCTGGAAGCGGTCATGACCTCGCCCGACCACCAGAGCGGCACCGATCGCGTGCGCGAAGCCCACCAGCACCTGCTTGCCTCCGGACGCGGCCCCTGGGACGTCATTCTCAATGTCCAAGGCGATGAACCGGAGCTGGAGCCGCAACTGCTAGATCGGCTGGTGGCCTGCTTCGCAGCCCCGCAAGTGCGCTTGGCAACCCTTTCCGCTCCCCTTGCCTGCGACGCCGCTGAAGACCCCTCCAGGGTCAAGGTGGTGCGCGATGCAGCCGGAGATGCCCTGTACTTCTCGCGCTCCAAGCTCCCCAATCAATCCCGCGCCATCGCGCGCGGTGAAGCTGAGGATTCCGGCGCCCATTGGCTGCACATTGGCGTTTATGCCTTTCGACCGGGCGCTCTGGAGCAATTCTGCCAGCTGCCGCCGGGACGGCTCGAGGGCATCGAGCAGCTTGAGCAGCTGCGTTGGCTCGAAGCGGGGCACAAGATCCGCGTTCTCGAGGCGGATGCGGCACCGGCCGGAATCGACACGCGCGAGGACTACGAGCAGTTCTGCAGGCGGTCCGCAAGCGCACCTTGAGTCCCCCGATAGACCCAGACCGAGGATAAATTGCTCCCGGCGCATGGAAGCTGCTTAGGGTCCGTTTAGACTCGGGAGCGCCCGATCCCGCCAGGGATCCCCGGTCTTTCAAAACGCCTCGTGTCGCTTTCGAATCAGCGCTCGCTCTAGCGGTGCCTCAAATGTGCGCTTGCCCGTGCATTGGGTGCCCCCGCCGAGCCGGCGTCCCTAGCCGCCGGCATTCGCAGCGTGTCGCATACGAATGCAACTTCCGCGGAGCCCATCGGGTTCCACTTGGAATGTGTGCACCCGGCTGAGTGCCCATTCAATGAGCACGCTGTTAATGAGTACCCAGTCAATGAGCACCCAGTCAAACGGAATGCCCCTTGGCGGTCCGGTTCGAATTAGGGTCAATTCAGCAGGCCGGATGCGGTCCTTAGGTTTTGGTGCCGCTCGCCTCCGCCCGCTGCCCGAGCTTCATGCTCGGACGATTGGGATTGTGCGGAGTTGATCGACAATCCCTGCCCAAGCTCAGCCTTCAAAGCACCTAGCTACGCAATCCCCTTCCATTCCAAAGCGAATCACGAGCGACTCCATCCGCCGCCCCATGCCCCCGCGGGCAACCCATCCCACGCCTCGTCTCGATCCTTACATGACCAAACATATTTTCATCACGGGCGGAGTGGTCTCGAGTCTTGGTAAGGGACTGACCACGGCGGCGATCGGCATGATCCTCGAAGGGCGCGGACTCAAGGTTTCCGTTCAAAAGCTGGATCCCTATATCAATGTGGATCCGGGCACCATGAGCCCTTTCCAACACGGCGAGGTTTACGTCACCGACGACGGTGCCGAGACCGATCTCGACCTGGGCCACTACGAACGCTTCACCCATGCGGTGCTGACCAAAAACAGCAACTTCACCACGGGCAAGATCTACCAGTCCGTAATCAAGAAGGAGCGCCGCGGCGACTATCTCGGGCGAACCGTTCAGGTCATCCCGCACATTACAGACGCGATCAAGGAAGCCATTCACGCCGGCGTTCCCAGTAAGGATGTCGATGTGGCCCTGACGGAAATCGGCGGCACGGTCGGCGACATCGAAAGCCTGCCGTTCCTGGAAGCCATACGTCAGTTCGCGCTCGAACGTCCGCCGGAGGACGTCCTCTTCGTTCACATTACGTTGCTGCCCTATCTCAAGTCTTCGGGCGAGATGAAGACCAAGCCGACGCAGCAGTCGGTCGGCAAATTGCGCGAAATCGGCATCCAGCCCCATGTGCTCGTCTGTCGCACGGAAGAGCCGATGACGGAGGAAATGGCGCGCAAGATCAGTTTGTTCTGCAATGTGCGGCGCGAATCTGTGATTGAGGAGCGCGATGTGGAGTTCTCGATTTACGAAGTCCCTGTGGATCTGATCCAGGCGCGGTTGGACTCGATCATCGTTGAAAATCTCAAGCTCCCCACCAATGTCGAAACCAACCTTGACGATTGGCGGGGCTTGCTGGAAAAGATCCGCACAACGGAGACGGAGTGTGAGATTGCGGTCGTCGGCAAGTACATCGAGCTGCACGATGCCTACAAGTCCATTTACGAAGCCCTCGATCACGCCGGATTTGCCAACGGCTTCAAAGTCAAGCTGCGCAAGATCCGCGCCGAGGATTTACGCAGTGAGGGCACCAAGTTGCTCGAAGGCGTCAACGGCATCTTGATTCCCGGCGGATTCGGCGAACGCGGTTTGGAAGGCAAGATCAGTGCCACCCGTTACGCGCGCGAAAACGGCATCCCCTTCTTTGGAATTTGCCTGGGCATGCAATGCGCTGTGATTGAGGTGGCCCGCAATCTGGCCGGCTTGGACAAGGCCCACACGCTTGAACATTCCTCCGATAGTCCCCATCCGGTGATCCACTTGATGGAGGATCAAAAGAGCCTGAAGGACATGGGCGGAACGATGCGCCTGGGCGCCTACGAGTGTGACTTGCGCGAGGGCAGCCGGGCGCGCGCGCTCTACGGAGCGGATCGAGTGTCGGAACGACATCGCCATCGCTTTGAATTCAACAACGCCTATCGCGAGCAACTCGAAGCCGTGGGCTTGGCCGCCAGTGGAGTGCACCCCGAACTGGACCTGGTCGAAATCGTCGAGCTGAAGGATCATCCCTTCTTCATCGGCGTGCAGTACCACCCCGAGTTCCAGAGTTCGCCCCTTTCACCGCACCCGATCTTCCGCGGCTTCGCCCGCGCCGCCCTGGAAAATTCCCAAGACAATGGTTCCTCGCCGTCCCCAAAGTCGGACGTGCTGATTCCACAGGAAACCCGATCATGACCGAGAGCAGCGACACCCAATCGGGCAAGCCCCAGAGAGTGGCCGAGGATGTGCCCCTACCCGGCGGCAACTTCCGGCTTTTCATTCAACGGCTCGCCTACCAGGGCCTGATGAATTTGGGGCTGATTGAAAACCCTATGACCAAGGCCGTGCGCGTCGACCTCGATCACGCGGGCATGCTGATCGACGATCTCTCCATGATCGAAGAGAAGACCCAGGGCAACTTGGATGAGGAGGAGCAGGCCCATCTAACCAAGGTGATCAGCGACTTGCGCTTTCACTTGCAGAAGCTCCGGGCAGAAGCTTAAGAATCCGAAACAACCAAATTCGAAAAGCCGTGATGGATGTTTTCCAAAATATTCTCCTCACCCTCAACCTCATTTGGGTGATCTACATCGGTTCCAAGTGGAGCAACCCCACACAACAGCGAATCGAGCGGCTTGAAGCAGAAGTGATCGAGATTCACGAGGCACTCATCAAAATGAAAGCTCTCGAGACCCCCGCAGCATCCGCCAATCGCCACTAGAATTCAGCGGTAGGCGGGCATGCCGGTCAACTCGTGGCCGATGGCCAGCGTGTGAATGTCGTGCGTGCCTTCGTAGGTGTATACCGATTCCAGGTTCACCATGTGGCGGCCGGTTTGGTACTCGAGGCTGATGCCGTTGGCGCCGAGCATGTCGCGGCAAACGCGCGAGATCTCCAGGGCTTTGTGCACGTTGTTGCGCTTGCACATGCTCACTTGCGACGGAGTCATCGTGCCCTCGTCCTTGAGCCGGCCAAGGCGCAGCGCCGCCAGTTGCGCCAATGTGATTTCGGTGCCCATGTCGGCCAACTTCTTTTGAGCTAGCTGAAAGCCCGCCAGGGGCTTGTCGAACACAATGCGCTCCTTGGAGTACTGCAACGCTTCATCAAAGCAGGCCAAGGCCGCTCCGTTGGCTCCCCACGAAATGCCGTAGCGCGCCTGGGTCAAGCAACCGAGCGGGCCCTTGAGACCGCGAATGTTGGGCAAGCGCGCGCTATCGGGAAGGCGCACATCGTCGAGCACCAATTCCGATGTGACCGAAGCGCACAGGCTGTACTTGTGCTTCTGCTCGGGCGCCGTGAAACCCGCCGTGTTGGTCGGCACGACGAAGCCCAAAATGCCCTCTTCGGCGCGCGCCCAGACGATGGCCACATCACTGATGGTGCCGTTGGTGATCCACATCTTGCGCCCGTTGAGAATCCAGTCGGATCCGTCGCGCTTGGCGGTGGTCAACATGCCGCCGGGGTTCGAACCGAAATCGGGCTCAGTCAAACCAAAGCAACCGATCGCTTTTCCCGACGCCAGTTGCGGCAGCCATTCCATGCGCTGCTCCTCGCTGCCGTAGGCGAAAATCGGGTACATCACTAGGGAGCCCTGCACGGAAACGAAGGAGCGCAATCCGGAATCGCCGCGCTCGAGTTCTTGGCAGATGAGCCCGTAACAAACGCTGTTCATGCCTGCACAGCCGTACTTTTCGGGAATCGTCGGGCCGAAGACGCCCAGCTCACCGAGCTCGGGCACCAACTCCATCGGAAAGGTGCCGGCCTCGAAGTGCTCCATGACCAGAGGCATGAAGCGCTCGCCGACCCAACTGCGGACGGTGTCGCGCACCATGAGTTCGTCTTCACCGAACTCGGCATCGAGGTTTAAAAAGTCCAACTGTTGGAAGGCGTCCATAATTCGTCGGTAGCGTTTGCCGGTAAGCTCGTTTGCTGCGCTGAGACTGCTCGAGGCGCAAGCTTCGCAATTCCTCCAAAATGCATTATTGGTTGAAAAATGCATTATCGGCTGAAGCGAAGTGCGCGCATTCTAGCGCGAAGGTGAATCCAGCCCGCCCCGATCCAATGGAAACTCCCCACGGCAAGACCCCCAACCCCTGTGCTTTGTGCGGCTACCACGCCCCGCACCGGGATTGCCCCCACTGCCGCCACTCCCCGCCCGAAGTGAGCCTGCGCCCGCCCTTGGCCGGGCCCATGGGTGGAATTGGGTTGGGATTCATGGCCCTGCCCCAGGGACTGCGCTTCCTTTTCAGCACGCCCAAGGTCAAGCGCTGGCTGATTCCGCCCCTACTGCTGACCCTCACGATCCTGATCGCCGTGCTTTATTGGGGCTGGGGAGCACTGGATCAAGCCCTGTCGGGAGCCCTGCCCGAAAACTTCGAACTGCCTCCGCCCGACTGGGCCTGGGTCGAACGCTGGGGTTGGGTCCAAGCGGCAGTTGCCGGTCTCATGACGGGCGTCGAATGGCTGGTGAATTCATCCTGGGGCCTTGTCACCAATCGCGCATTGACCGGAGTCGTTTACTTCATGGCCGGCATCTTGGCCTCCTGGTATGTCTTCTCCATCGCCTACGAAGCCTTCGCCGGCCCCTTTTTGGATGAGATTCAGGGGCGGATGGAAATTCGTTGGTTCGGGCTGGATCCGCGTAGCTCGATAGAACGCCCGAGCAATATTCCGGTCGAGACCTGCGTGCGCCTGTCGATCATCGCGTCGGTGGCAGCCCTGGCTGTTGTGCTCGCGGCACTATTCATGGGAGCCAGCCTTTGGGCCCTAGTCATTTTGATTCCGATGCCGTTTTTCGCGATCGCGCTTCAAAACAGACCCTACGGCACCTGGCTCTATTGGGTGGTTCAGGTTGAATCGCGAGCGATCACCGCCAGCATCAAAGCCTCCATAGTGACCGGGCTGCTGTTGCTCCTAGCTTTGCCGCTCTACTTCTTCCCCGGACTGGGGTACTTCATGTTCGCCCTGGTCGCGGGCTTCGCCACATCCGTGGGCTTGCTCGACATTCCCATGGAGCGGCGCGGCTGGAGCTTTCGTCAACGCATTCGATTCGTATTCGGCCAACTCCCCGCCCTGTGCGCCTTCGGTGCCGTCAGCGGACTGCTGCTCAGCATCCCCATCATCGGGGCCGTGCTGATGGTGCCCGCGGCTTCCCTGGGCGGACTGTGGTTGCTCGTGCGCTTGGACAAGGGCAACCTGCGCAGCGCCTCCGAATCGCCGGAAATCCCCTAGGAGTTCGAGCTGAACTCGCAAGGCGCCGCCCCAGATCAGTAGGATCGTCGCCCCCGTTCCCCACCTCTTCAGCCCACCCGCCCGGAGGCTCCGTGACCCGCTATCTCGTAACCAGCGCTCTGCCCTATGCAAACGGCCCGATTCACTTCGGCCACGTTGTGGGAGCTTTTTTGCCGGCCGACATCTACGTGCGCACCCAGCGCATGCTCGGTGAAGAGGTGCTTTACGTTTGCGGCGGTGACGAACACGGTGTGGCGATCACGATCGGTGCGGAGCGCGACGGCGTGCCCTACGCCGAATATGTGCAGCGTTGGCGCAATGAGATCAAGGGCACTCTGGATCAAGTCGGAATTGAATTCGACATTTGGTCCGGAACCAGTACATCGCCCCATCACGCCGAGCTCAGCCAGGAGTTCTTCCGGCGCTTGAACGACGGCGGTTATCTGAAGAAGCGCGAAAGCGAGCAGCTCTTCGACGCCCAAGCGGGCAAGTTTTTGGCCGACCGCTACATCGAAGGCGTCTGCTACGTGTGCGGCTTTGAGCAAGCGCGCGGCGATGAATGTCCTTCCTGTGGAACTTGGATTGAAGCCCTCAAGCTCGGTTCCCCGATCAGCAAGATCAGCGGCACCGTGCCCGAGTTGCGCAAGACCAGTCACTGGTACCTCGACATGCCGCGCCTGCGCGATGAGTTCATCGGCAAGTGGATTGAGGAGCACGATTGGAAATCCAACGTAGACACCTTCGTGCGCAACATGCTCAAGGATGTTCCCGAGCGCCCCATCACGCGCGATCTGGAATGGGGCATCCCCGTTCCGGCCGACCTATCCGAGGGCGAAAGCGGCAAAGTCCTATTTGTGTGGTTCGACGCTCCGATCGGCTATGTGTCCTTCACCAAAGAGTGGGCCGAGAAGCGCGGCGAACCCGAAGCCTGGCGCGATTGGTGGCAATCCGAAGACACCCGTTTGTTGCACTTCATCGGCAAGGACAACATCCCGTTCCATTGCATGCTCTTCCCGGCCATTCTCTGGGGCGTGCAGCAGAATTACATCCTGCCCTGGGCTGTGCCGGCCAATGAGTTCTACAACCTGCAAGGCCGCAAGTTCTCGACATCCGAGAACTGGACCATCGATCTGGATGACTTTTTTAAGCGTTACGATCGCGAGGCGGCGCGCTTCTACTTGATTGCCAGCATGCCCGAGACTTCGGACAGCGAATGGCGCTGGGAAGGCTTGCGCGATTGCGTCAACGCCTCCTTGGCCGACACGATCGGCAACTTGGTCACCCGCGTCCTGCGCTTCGCAGCCAAACACTTCGAGGGCAAGATTCCGCCCATGGCCGAGCATCTGAGGCCCGAGCTGGACCAGCTTATGCTTGAGGAGTGCGGTGAAATCTGCGATCCGTCAGAAGCGATCTTGGAGTACAAATTCCGCAAGGCCGCCAGTGGCTTGCTGAAAAACGCGGCGGTGGCCAACGTGTTCATCGATCGCACGGAACCATGGGCCCTGCGCAAGACGGACATGGAGCGCTGTGCAGCCGTGTTGCACACATGCAGTGAGTGGCTCAGCTGGCTTGCTCGCTGGATGGTGCCGTTCATGCCCGGCAAAGCCCAAAAGATCTGGGGCATGCTGGGACAGGCGGGAGCTGTTGCGGATCAAGCCTGGCCGGGTAAACCGAGCTACGCCAATTGGCGTAGCTTGAGCGCCGGAACACCCTTGGGCGAAGTCGAGGGCCTATTCGCCAAAATTGACGAGAAGGCCATGCAAGCTGAAATCCAAGCCTTGCACGACAGCGCCGCGAAATAGTCATTCTCGCAATGGCGGTGATTGCTGCCGGCCCGCTATTTTTCTGCGCACATTTTCCACGCACGCAGCAATCCGCGATGGCGGCAATTCGGCGAGCCCGGTTTTGCAGCGAGGCCAGTTAACGAGATAAGGCCGGTCCCCCCAGTGGAAGGACCGGCCATGTACGGTGGGAGCAAGGCCGGCTAGTCCGCCGCACCAGCTCAAGAAAGCCTGCCGAAGGCAGCCTCTCTCAAACAGATTGGCGCAGGGTCTTGCCTACACGAAAGCCGACTCGGCGCCCTGCGGCGATTCGAATCGGCTCTCCTGTGTGTGGATTGCGTCCCATACGGGCCTTGCGGGATTTCACCTCGAAGGTACCGAACCCAGTGATGGTAACTGAGTCCTCCTCCCGCAAACCCTTACGGATTCCAGCAATGACAGTGTCGAGAACGCGACTCGCCTGAAGTCTGGAAGTTCGAAGTTCCAGGGCCAGGTAGTCAACGAGCTCGCCCTTGTTCACTGCTGAGGATCCTATTTAGGCCTTTTTGCGACGGGTGGCCTTCCTGCGGCCAGCCTTCTTCTTACGAGTGGCCTTCTTGCGGCCGGCTTTCTTGCGAGTGGCCTTCTTACGAGTGGCCTTCTTGCGCGAAGCTTTCTTCTTGCGGGTGGCCTTCTTGCGACCGGCCTTTTTGCGAGTTGCCTTCTTGCGAGAAGCCTTCTTCTTGCGAGTAGCCTTCTTGCGACCGGCCTTCTTGCGAGTGGCCTTCTTGCGCGAAGCTTTCTTCTTGCGAGTGGCCTTCTTGCGGCCGGCCTTTTTGCGCGTTGCCTTCTTACGAGAGGCTTTTTTGCGCGTTGCTTTTTTACGAGTGGCCTTCTTGCGTGTGGCCTTCTTACGAGTGGCCTTTTTGCGAGTGGCCTTCTTCTTACGTTTAGCCATCAGAGAATTCTCCTTGGGAC
>JAJDES010000355.1 GCA_029259675.1 Planctomycetota bacterium | reverse complement strand
GCCATGTCGATGCCGTAGGGGCAAGGCGCCACCAAGGGCGGGCTGGTGATGGCCAAATAAACCTCTTTGGCCCCGGCCTCGCGAGCCATCTGCACGATGCGCTTGGCCGTGTTCCCGCGCACGATTGAATCGTCCACGAGCATGACCTTCTTGTCGCGGAATTCGAGCGGGATCGTGTTCAGCTTGCGCCGCACGGAATTCTGCCGCGAACTCTGACTCGGCATGATGAACGTACGTCCGATGTAGCGATTCTTAACCAGGCCTTCGCGATAGGGAACGCCCAGTTGTCCAGCCAAGGCCAAGGCTGCATCGCGCGATGAGTCCGGGATTGGAATAACGACATCCGGCATCGGAGCCTTCGTTTCACGCCACTGATCGGCCAGGGCTTGGCCGAAGCGCGTACGCGTCTTGTAGACGGAGATGCCATCCAACATCGAATCGGGGCGCGCGAAGTACACCAATTCGAAGATGCAGGGAGTGTGCGGCTTCTCGGTTAGTTTGCGTCGATAGAGCTTGCGATCGCCACTTAAGAGCAAGGCCTCACCCGGCCCGATGTCAATCGTTTTGCGATAACCCGTGACGTCCAACACAACGCTCTCGCTGGCGCAGGCGTAGAACACGCCTTCCTCGGTCTCCTTTTCACCGAAAGTGATCGGCTTGATGCCGTATGGGTCTCGGAAGGCGAGCAAGCCCCCACCCGGAAGCCCCGCTACCACCGAATAGGCGCCTCGGACCTCGGCAAAGACGGCTTGTACCGCAGCGAAAATGTCATCCGGAGTCACCGTTTCGCCGGGCTTCACACGCTCGTTCAACGCGCGGGCGAAAACCATCAGGATCACTTCCAAGTCGCAGCTGGAGTTGAGCCTTGAACCGCACTGCACGAAGAGCTTGTCCTTGAGCTCTTCGAAATTGGTGACGTTTCCGTTGTGAGCCATGGCCACGCCGACCGGGAAGGTCAGGTGGAAGGGCTGGGCATCCTCTCCTGTGCCCGTTCCAACGGTTGGGTAGCGCACGTGCCCGACACCCAAATTGCCCCGCAAGCGAGCCATATTGCGCTCGTTAAAGACTTCTCGCACAAGTCCGAAGCCCTTCTTCACGTGGAAGGTATCCGTGAAGGTCGTAATCCCTGCAGCGTCCTGGCCGCGATGCTGAATTGCTAGCAAGCCCTCATAGAGCTCGGGGGCAACGTCAACACCCTCGGGACCATAGATACCGATGAATCCACACATGGGGTTGTGAGATCGCGGAGGAAGCCGCGGCTTGGGGGAGGGGGGAGAGGAATTCCAAAGCGCGCGCCGCTCCGGACAGGGGTCCAAGTTACTGCCGAACAGCACATCCTGCGCTCATGCGTCAGAATCCCTCGCAAATTCGTCCCGCCGCAGAAACAAACCGGGAATCTTCCGGAGCGTAGGCGGTGAACATTTCGAGGCACCGGAGAGCGTTTGGGGCAAAAAAGATAGTTGAAGGGCGCGAAACCGACAACCCGAAGCGCCCCTGCCCATACTCCCGAACAGCCCTAAGAGCTTCGGCTGCGCGGTGTAGCGATCGACTCGTTTCGAGACGCAAAAATTTGGGTTCACCGCGATCGCCGGCACGCCCCTGGACCGTATCGGGCAGTCTCCCGGATCCAGACCCGATTGGGGGACGTAGACTGCTCTGGTCGCGAGGAACCGCAGCGGCCCCCGCCGAGTCTGGTTTGGGCGTCTGGTCCCAAATCAGCGCGGCTATTGAGCTCCCAACGGCGCCCGGCATTCACCTGCGTCGGGTAGCTTTGCGGACCGTGGATTAGATTGGATAGAGCGTGAGCACCCCGCCCAACAGCACCAAAGCCCTCGGCCCTGCCAAGCGCATCCCCATGCGCCGGCTGCAGCAGGCCGACAAGATCCTGGGAACCCTGGCCTTTTTGGTCCTTCAGCCCCTGCGCCTCGTTCGCAAGCTGTGGAAGCCCAAGCCCGGCAACACGGTGCTGATGATCAAGTTTTGGGGCATCGGATCGATTCAACTGCTGGGACCGGCCGTGCAGTCCCTGCGCCAGCGCCACCCCGGGTGCCCGATCCACATCCTGACCCTGGTTGAAAACGCGGAATTTGCCCGCAGGCTGGGCCTCTTCGACAAAGTCACGACCCTCGATGTGGCCGACAGCAGCTGGCTGCGCATCCTGCAGCGCATTTTCAAGCTTCTCGTCGAGCTGCGGCGGAACCGCTTCCGCGCCGTTTACGACTTTGAGTTCTTCACGCGCTTCTCCGCCGTGATGACCTTTCTAGTGCGCTCCCCCGAGTCGACGGGCTTCTCCTCGCCCCACGTTTGGCGGGGCTGGCTCCACAGCCACAACTTCCCGTTCAACCGCTACTGGCACGTGGCCCGCAACTTCCGCGGACTGGCGGGGGGCGAAAACGGTCACGTTCTGACCTGGCGCGACCTCAGCTCCGCTCAAACAAACGAGGCTGACGAGCGGGAACTCCAAAGCGTCTTTTCAGAATCATCCCTCGACGGCGGGGGCCCCCTAGTCGTTCTCAATCCCAACGCCGGCTCGCTTTCACTCGAGCGCCGCTGGCCCCCCGACCACTTCGCGGAACTCGCGCGTAGGTTGATTCGTGAGGAAGGCGCCCAGGTGGCGTTGATCGGTTCCGCCGGCGAAGCGGAATGGACCGGTCAAGTTGCGGCGATGCTCGGCCCCCAACACGGCGATCAAGTCGCCAATCTGGCCGGCAAACTGAGCTTGGGCGGCCTGGGCGTTCTGCTCCAACGCGCCGATGTGGTCGTTTCCAATGACAGCGGCCCGATGCACCTGGCCGCAGCCTACGGCGCGCCCACCCTGGGCTTATTCGGTCCCGAAACGCCCGTCATGTACGCGCCCCTGGGATCCTCGGCCCGAGCGCTCTATCGTCCGCCCGCATGCAGTCCCTGCATCAACGTGCACGAGAACAAAGTCGCCAACTGCTTTCGCGGCAAGCCCGAGTGCTTGCTCAATTTGACTGTGGAAGACGTGTTGGCAGAAACCCGCGCGCTCTTGGCCCGGGGCCGATTGCGCAGCACGGCTGACCCCATGCAGACCTTGCCCGTTGCCCAGTCGGCCAAGCTCAGCGGCTCATGAAGATTCTGCTGCTGAACCCGCCGGGCAAGCGAATCTACATTCGCGACTACTTTTGCTCCAAGACCACCAAGTCCAACTACCTGTTCCACCCGGTGGACCTGGTCACGCTGTCCGGTACCTGCTCGGCCTTCGCAGAAACGGACGTGCTCGATTGCATGGCCGAACGGCTGACGCCGGAACAAGCGCATGAGCGCATCGAGAAAATCGGGCCGGACGCCATCATCAGCCTTGTGGGCTCGGTCTCCTGGGATGAGGACCGCGAGTTCCTGGCCCTGGAACACGAACGCGGCAGGCGCGTGCTTTGCATCGGTGATGTATTGCACGGCGAAGCCCCCGAGCGACTGGGCGAAGAACCCTGGATGGAAGCCGTGTTGCACGTGTTTTCCAATCGCGACGTCGAGCACTACTTCGCCGGGCAGTTCGACGAAATAGAAGACATGACTGTGCGCGACGAAGCGGGTGCTCCCAAACGCCTGGAGCGCGTCGCCCGCAATCAGCGCAAGGGCGAATTCCGCATCCCGCGCCCGCGTCACGAGCTGTTCCCCAAGCAGGGCTACCACTTCTCCTTCGCCCGCAGCGCTCCCTTTGCGACCGTCCTATCCGATTACGGCTGCCCCTATCCCTGCACTTTTTGCGTGATCGGAACGCTCGGATTCCAAACGAGACCCGTGGCCGATGTGCTTGAGGAAATTGACGCCTTGCGCGCCCAGGGCGTGCGCGAGATCTTCTTCATGGATCAAACCTTCGGCGTCAAACGCGAACGCGCACTCGAACTTTGCGAGGCCTTCGCCGAACGCGGCGACCTTTCGTGGACGGCATACACACGTCCCGACACCGGCGACGACGAGATCTTGGGCGCCATGGTCCGCGGCGGTTGTCACACCGTGATTCTGGGCGTCGAGTCCGCCGACGATGAACTCTTGGCCGAGTACAAGAAGGGCTACCGCTCTTCAATCATCACCGACACCTTCCGTCGCGCAAAGAAACACGGCCTGCGCACGGTCGGCACTTTCATCATCGGCTTGCCCCAGGAAACAGCCGATTCCCTGCGCAAAACCCTGGAATTAGCCGTGTTGCTGGAAATGGACTTCATGTCCCTCAACATGGCGGTGCCGCGCTTCGGCACTCCTTTCCGCAAGCAAGCCCTCGACCTCGGCTTAGCTTCGCGCGAAGACCTGGTGATGGATCAAGGCGGCGCCGAAGCCTTCCTACCCACCAGCACCCTCGACCGCGCAGACATGCTCGCACTCAAGAAAAAGATGGTGCGTCGCTTCTACCTGCGCCCGAGCTACCTCTGGCGCCGGCTCACCTCCATACGCAGCCTCTACGAATTGCGCGCCCAAGTCCGCGAAGGCCTGGCACTGCTGGCGCGCAACGTTTGAGAGACACCAATTAGGGCCCTGATGCGCCCTTTGCGCCACGCACAGGCGCAGATCAGAAAACGGCTCCCACTGCTGATCTGACTGGAATATGCTGAAAGCAGCAGCTTCACTCGCAATGCAGGGCCGTGACTGACATTTCGATCAACGTTGCAACTGCTGCCCCATGGAGAGTCAGCATGAATAGAGCCGAACTTGACGAACTTGCGACAAGGCAACTTGAGCGCTTCCGATGATGAACAAGTCCGAGTACGACGAGCTTGTGAACACGCAAATGAAGCCCTTTCAAGATGGGCCCGTTTGGTATCCCGACAGCAAGCTGATTAGAGAGGGGGACCATGACGGTGCGTTGGCCAAAATTCGCCGTAACACATTGGTTGTCATGGTGTTGTATTCTCCTGTAGCAGCCTCTTACGCTCTGATCTCGCCGTTTAGAGAAACAGGCGACTCGTTTCCATTCCCGTCTTTGTCGGTTCCTGTTTCTTGGTGCCTATGGAACATGTTCCATTTGCACTGTTACGCAAAGTGGACGTCCAGACTCGCTCGAATCAAATCCAGCAGGGAGACCATCAAAGGCCTAAAGCAACTCCTTCTCAAACAGGAAGATGCTCCCGAGTTTCTTATTCAAGTTGAAACCAGCGCAACAAGCGCGTAGATGTGACCCCACCCAAGCCTGCCTGTTCGGATTGGAATGAATTGCACTAGATTGACTTGTTACGGAAGTGTGGTTGACGAGTCAGGGTCCCACTGATTCGTGCCGCAGGCCGACTTCGCGCACGCTGTGGCGAATGCCACTAACAAGCCGATTCCGGCAGGGGCCATCGAACCGTGAGGAATCGGTGCGTTAGTCGAAGCGGGCAGCGGCTGGTCATTTTTGCAGCCCATCATTCCGGCATTGGTTCCTGCGCTGTTTGCTGTGACCTCTCTTCAGTGAACAAAAATCCATCCACGCTGCCCGGCCGGAAAATGTCCCTAGGGCAAAGGGATTGAAAAAGTACGGATGGGTGTCCGGTTGAGGGAGCGCTGCTGCACTGGTTTTGTATGCCCGGCAACGGGCAAGACAATCCGAGGTGAGACGCCTTCCGGCTTTGGTCGGGCGGAAGGCAAGGCAGCGCCCTCCACTGTGGAGGGCGTTCGTCTTTAAGGCTAAGTCGTCGTTTGTGGGACTTTGAAGGCGCTTTGGCGGCCCTCAAAAAGTTTTTGGGGATTGCTGTCTGATTTCCGGGGAGCAGTGTCACTACTCCCCTTGCATCCCGACTTCGGAAGGGAGAACACCCCGAGTTCGGTGGTCGAGGCAACCCCGAACTGTGAGGGGGACTGAGGGCCGGAAGAGAGGCCGGCTTGAAGGGAGACTGGCGGTGCCCTCCATTGGGGGGCGCCGCTTTTTCATTCCTAGGTATTGAGCCGGTGCAAAGCTCGACCTGGGAGCCAAGTCCCCTTGCGTTCTAGTTGGACGAGCCCTGCAGTTGTGTGGATCGGTCCAGGTGCGATTGGGCGCGCTCCATTTGGCCCAACTCCCTTAGGCAAATCGCCAAGTAGCGATGCACTTTGGGGTCGTTGGGCCGCAGCTCCAAGCATTGCTCCAGTGCATTCAAGGCCTTGGACCAATCCTCATTGGCGGCGAGCGCCAAGCCTAAATTGAACAGAGCGCGGTCGTTCCCAGCTTCGAACTGCACCGATCGCTCAAGAATGGAAATCGCGGTTTGTACGTCCCCGGCCTGAAGTCGCGCAGCCCCCAAACTATTGAGGATGACCGCATTCTCCGGTTCCAACGCGAGGGCCCGCTGCAATGCCAGAATCGCCTCGTCTAACTGCCCAAGTCCGCGCAGGGCGTTGCCCAAATTCAAGTAGGCCGGCGCGTAGTCCTTTGTGACGGCTGTGAACTCCTGCAAACGGGCCACTGCCTCGGCCTCTTCACCGCGTCGAATGTGTGAAAGCGCCAAGTTGTAATTGGCATTGTGAAAGGCAGCCGGTCCCTGCGTCGCGCGCAGATAGAAATCGTGGGCCCGCTCAGAGTCGCCCTCCTGTTCGGCGAATGTCCCCAACAGAAACAAAGCTTCGCCATGGCTCGGGTCATTCTCCTCTGAGTTGCCGCTGACTTCTTCCGCCAAGCCACGGGCCTCTTCAAAGCGACCGGCCCAGCCCATGACCTTGGCCAAGTTCAACAAAGCTTTGTTGCGGGCGTTCCCATCCAAACGGCTTTCCATTTTCTCGCGCAGAACTTCCTCG
>JAJDES010000354.1 GCA_029259675.1 Planctomycetota bacterium | reverse complement strand
GAAACTTGGAAGTTTCGACGCCGGACGAGAGACAGGAGACACCTGTTTCGGGAGCTGCCCTTGGCTTTCAACCACTCCCCTCGATAGGAGTGGGCGTGTAGTGCTCCCGATGCGAACGTCTTGCCGAAGCAGTGCGTTCATCGAGGAGAAGACTGGTGGGCTGCGGAATCGAAATCAGATGCGAGCTCGATTCGTTGGAGAAGTGCTCAGTCCTCGGCAAAAACGGGTCTCCGAAGGGAGGGAGATTGATGCCGAGAATTGATACTTCCATGCGGGTGGTGTCCACACCAGTCGGAGCGTGGAGGCGCAGTGTAACCAGGAAGTTGGAATTGCGGGGCGCTTTCGTTGGCGCCCTTGGACGAAGTTTTCTGCACTTCGTCGAATGGGAATCCGAATCGGAGCTGGTCATCCCACGCGAGTTGCGTGCGGGCTGATTGAATGGCAGGCGTGGGGTGCTTTTGTGACCCAAAGTTGGGAATGATCGTGCTTGAAGCTCTCCCAGGCGGTTCAATGCTGCACCCTGCCGAGATCCGCTGATGACGACCAAGAATCGAGATCGACTTTGAAGTCCCGCGAAATGAGCATCTTGCGGCTTTCAATGCCCCTGGTGATTTCGTTCTGGTTGCGCTCGCTTTACACGGTAGTGGATACGGCCTATGCGGCGAGCCTCGATCGGGTCGGCGATGCGTCCGTGGCGGCAATCGGGCTAACCGTCCCGCTCGAATTCCTGATGACGGGGCTGTGGGTGGGGACCTCAAACGGCCTGACCGCGCGTCTGGCCGCGGCCATGGGAGCGGGCGAAGGCGAGCGAATCGCCCAATTGAAGCAAATCGGCCGCAGGATCCAGTGGGCCCTGGTCACAGCTTTCTTTCTCGTCGGAGCCTCCATGTGGTGGGTGGCTCCGCGCCTGGGTTTGGAGCCGGTGCTTGCGCGCCAATTTCAGATCTACAGCACCGTTCTATTGGCCGGCTCGGCGCTGACCAGGTTTTGGTCCGTCTTGCCCGATTCGCTGGTCAAGTCACACAACGACACCAAGAGCACCATGTGGGCCGGGCTGATTTCCGGTGGACTCAATGTCGCGCTGAATTCCCTATTCGTTTTCGTCTTTCACTGGGGCATCTTCGGCATTGCGATCTCAACCGTCGTCGGCAGTGTCGGCGGACTTTTCTATGCCATGGGGCGCGCGGCCTACCACGAGCGCAACCGCATCCAAAGCGGTCGCGACAACAAGCCGGGTACCTACAAGCGTCCCCTGCGGGCGATCTTGACCCTGGCGATTCCGTCGGGCATTTCCTTCGCTGTCATGGCGTTTGAGTCGATGGCCATTAATGGACTGCTCGTATTCAGCGCCGATTCACAAGCAACGTTGGCGGCTTGGTCGATTTTCGACCGCGCCGCGCGCTTCTTGTCCATGCCGTTGATAGCCGTCGGTGTGGCCATTTTGCCCTTCGTTGCCAGGCTTTGGGGTGAAGGCGACTTGCGCGCTATCCAACGTTCCCTGCGCAGCGCTGCAGTGGCCGGCGGAATCTATGCCTTGGTCATTGTGACGCCCGCATGCTTCCTGCTGGGCGGGGTTGTATCCAGCCTATTGGTGGACTCACCGAAGGCGGAGGAATACACGCGTATGGGCTTTTGGATTCTTCCGTTGGCAACCATTGCAACGGCGCCCTTCTTCCCCTTGCGTTCCGCGTTTGAAGGCATGCAGCAATCGCGACCCGGACTGGTGGTGAGCTTAGTGCGCGCGCTGCTCTTCGTGATTCCGCTCAGCGCACTCGGCTACGCCGTGGCGGCGGCCATGGATCAACCGGCGCTCTACGGCGTATACATCGGGTCCAGCCTTGGACTTGGAATCGGGTCGCTTTGGATGTGGCTTTGGATGGGGCGCTTCCTGCGGCAGTCGTCGCAGGGGGACTTGCCCAAGATCGAGCTCAACTAACCGCGGATGGAACAGCCGACCTTGATTGCGGATTGGCCTTCGGTGTGAATTGAGCTTTCGCCTGTGGTTTCCCACATCCTGTTGAAAGCCGTGCGGTCGAGTACCGCCTGTGCGTAGCCCTTCGGCTCCGCAGATGCGATCCAAAAGGAAAGGGCGTCGCGTCAATCGAGGCCGGGATCGGTCAAGCCGGGCATGCATGCCGGGCCGCTGAAGACCCTCCGGAAGGCGAGTGAGGGTGAGCCCGGACCGGGGCGGTGCCGATCGGGTCCGGAGCCGCGCCGATCGGGCATCGGCAGGCGCCGCCCGCGCCGCTGACTCGCCCAGGGCGGCTGGGGCAGAGGTCAGCGGGCCCTCGCCAAAGAGCGCGTGGAAGCCCCGGCGGGTGGCAGCAAGGGACGCTCGTCGAGACAAGGGCGCGGTACGGTACTCGCCGATGGACTGGCTTGGCCTAGAATGCCCGCCCGAATTTTTCTTTGTTCGTCAACCGTGACCCGTCTTCTCTGGGCGCCGGTGAAATGGAGTCGCCGCACGGCTCAACCTTTCAAACGCCGGGCCTTCATTGCAGGCAAGTACTTCGCCCGCACGAGCTGCTTTCCAATCGGCCGTTCCTCGGCCGGCCAACACGATTCGCCATGAGTTCCGCTTCCGAACCCGACAACATCTCGAACGAAATCGATTCCGCCCTCGAGGGCATCAACTTGCAGGAGTTTGACCTCGAGCCGATTGCGGGTGCGAAGGGGTCTTCAGCCAAGCAGAAGGGCAGCTTGCAGGAGGGCACGATTGTCGGGGTGGACCATCAGGATGTAATTGTCGAGCTCGGCCCCCGCATCCAGGGCGTGATCTCTGTCAATGAATTTGATGAGCCGCCCAAAATCGGCGAAACCTTTCGCTTCACCATGGTCGGTCGCGAGGACGGACTGTGGTTGTTGTCGCGCAGCGAAGCCCTGGTTATGGACGCCTTGGACAACCTGCATGTGGGCTCCTTGGTCAAAGCCAAGGTGACCGGGCAAAACACCGGCGGGCTTGAATTGCGAGTCTCCGGTATGGCCGGCTTCATGCCGGCCTCACACGTTTCGACCGAACGCATCGAAGATCTCTCCAGCTTCATCGGTCAGCACCTAACCGTGGAAGTGCTCGAATTGGATCCGGGTCGCAAGCGCCTCTTGTTGTCCCATCGCAATGTCATGAAGCGCGAGCAAGCCGTGGCTCGCGAAGAAACGGTGCGCGGCATGGCGCCGGGCATGGTGGTGCGCGGCAAGGTCACG
>JAJDES010000353.1 GCA_029259675.1 Planctomycetota bacterium | reverse complement strand
AGAAGTCGAAGCAGGCGGCCGAGTGCTCCTCGCCACTGGCCACATCCGGTTCAATCAAATAACCGCACTCGAAATATCGCTTCCAAACAGCGGCGAACTGCCACAAAAAGATTCGACCGGCGATTAGAGGCAAGTGGCCGGCTGTCACCGCGCGCCGTTGTGAACCTTGCGCGCAATCCGGTAATTGGACGGCCTGGGGGCATGCGACCAGATCGGGATCGTTCGGCATATTGCCACGGCCACAAGCCCCCGCTTCGGGCACTCGATCACACGCACACCAGCGCAGCTTGCCCCACGCACCGAGCTGTGAACTCGGTGCGTGTGAGACGAGCGTCTAGCTCAAGTTAGAGCTCGATAACCCAACCGGCGACCATGCCCGTGTTGTCGTCGATCTCGACGATGTTGTCGGTACTGTTCCAGGTCCAACTGCCAGGGGCATCCATTCCGTTTTTGTACACCTTGTTGGGAGGCACGCTGTAGCCCTCCACGTTGATCGGGATGTCCGGTCCGAAGTTGTTGTTGATGATCAGATCTTGACCCGCAATCAACGGCGAATACTGATCCACAATCAAACTGATCTCGCTCAAGTTTTGATCGACGCCAACGGCAGTCGTGAACAAGAGAATTCGGTTGAGCGACGAGTCGAAGGTGTAAATCATCCGACCGAAATCCGCGCCTACGATTTTTTGTCCGCGCATGAAGAGCGTGCGCTCCCCGTTCTTGGTGAACAGCACATTGCCCCCGGTCGGCGCGCTGGCTACGTCATAGAGGTACTTGCCGTTGAAATGCGCCAAGACAGTGAGCGAGGGAACTTTCTTCCACTGGTGAAGGTTGCCTCCCAATGCTGTCTGATGTGATTCGTAAACGGAGCCTGGCGGCGGCAACATCAGATTGTCGAGTTCCTGGTTAGAACTAACCAGGATGTGGTTGTTGTCACAGATGTTGTACCAGGTCTCAATCGGGAGATAACTCAAGTTGCGGGCCAAGCTATGAGCCTTACTCAAGCCACCCGGCGTACCCGGCGCACACACTATCGGGGTGTCGCAATCCATCGCCGGATCCGGCACGTCGCAGGGAATGTCCAAGACGGTTGCCTTGCGATAGCGGAAAGGCTTATTCGCATAGGTATCGCCGTGCTGCGCCTCATAAACGACCTGTTGCCCGGTGGCCGTGTGGTACTCAAGCGGTCCACTGACCGTACCCGTGTGATTCACAACAGCGGCAAACATGCCATTGTTCGACGTGGGGTCCAGGTGACGAGCCGCGTAGTTCAAAACGTTGCCGCCGCCCATGGAGAATCCGTAACCGTAGATTCGATCGCGGTCGACGGGGAAGTGCTGGAGCACATCTTGAATGACGGCTTCGGTGTGATGATGAAAGTCCGTCGAACCCAAAGCTCGATGACCTTCATTGGGAGCGGGTAAATTGTCGAAACCCCCATCGTGCATAACGACGATGTAACCCGCATTGACGGCCGCCGTGTAGAAGTCGTATGTATTCCAAGTGGGAGCAAGGTGCTCGAGATGGTCGCGATTGTAGGAGTGAAAAAGAACGATCAGCGGCGCATCTTCAGCCAGCGGCAAGACCGGCCCCTCTATGTGGTACTTCTCAATTCGACCCGTCTTCTGAACACAAAGAGTGTGGTTGCCATAAAAGGTCCCCGTATTGATCTGCTGAATGGCGCAGCGGGGCTTGACCTGAATGGTGCCTATACTCGGAATGGGAGTGGCGCTTTGAAGCGCCGCTACTGCGAACAAGGATGAAAGCGCGAGCATGGAATCTCTCCTGGATGAATGGACGAGAGGAGAATAGTCGGCGATTTAAGGCGCGCCGACGCCGCCTGCTGCAAAGCAGTCTAGCAAATCAATAGTGGGAATCCGCTCGTATCCAACCGCGACTAACGGGTTTATCAGCGCCCGATTAAGAATAGTGATGCACAGGCAAGTCAGCCCTACTTCGCCTGCATGCGACGCGTCACTTCTTCGAAGTTGATTTCTTTTTCGCCCCATAGGATGCGGCCCTCCATGCCGCCGGAGACGCTCAAGGTTTGGCCGCTGATGTGGCGCGCCAATTTTGGCGATGCAAGGAACAACACCGTGCGGGCGATGTCCTTGGCAGTTGCGATTTGGCGCAGGGACATGCTGCGCACGACCTTGGTGACGGCATCGGGATCGCGCAGGGCGGGCCGGGCCATTTCGGTGGCGGTCCAACCGGGTTCGACCATGTTGACCCGGGCGTAGGGATCGAGCTTGGCGATTTCTGTCTTGAGCGTTTGAACGAGCCCCTGCAGCCCGGCCTTGGACAACGCGTAATCCGCGTGGCCCGCTTCACCGAATTGGCCCGCCGTCGATCCCGTAAAGACCATCGACGCGCCGTCGCCGTCCTTGCGCGGACCATCTTCCGCCAGTGCGGTCATGAATGCGCGCGCAGTCCAAACGGCGCCAAGCAAATTGATGTCGACGACTTCGCGCAGGCGCACTTCGCTGATTTCATGCAGCAACTTGAATTCCGGCGGCCAAATGCCCGCGTTGGCCACACACACATCGACGCGCCCCCACTGCTCGCGAGTGCGCGCAATGGCTTGGGTCAACTCCGCCGGCTTGGTCACATCCGCGCGCAAACACAGAGCGCGCTCGGCCCACGATTGCTTGGCCACCAAGGCCTCCAGCTCATCGAATTTGCGTTGCCCCTGCAGCGCAACGCGCGCTCCCTCTGCGGCGAATGCGCGCGCCAACTCGCGACCGATTCCGCCCGAAGCTCCGGTGATGAACACCACTTTGTCTTTCAGTCCGCTTTCCATGAACGAAGCCTACGCCCCCCCCACCAAGGTGACCAGTCGGGGCGCTGGGATCGAGCGTACGCCCTATGTTCGCCCGATCTCCGGGGCGCTTGGCGACGGACAAGAGTCAGGCTTGTTGCCCGCCCGCTTCGTTGCCCCTTGGCGAGTGGCCGCTCGGCGAGCTGCTCGGCAAGAGTTCCACCACCTCGCGCTCCAAGCGCTCCAGCCACGTCGGCAAATCCCTAGGGGTGGCTCCGCCGCGCACGCGCAAGCGATCCACGGCGCCGGCGCGTATCAACTCGATCCAATGTTCAATGGCCGCCGCAAGCGCATCAACGTCGCCGGGATCCTCAAGTACGTTGCCGCAAACGGCGGAGTAAACCGCAGATGCCGCGCCCGCCCGCTCAGTTGTGATTACCGGTGTGCCCGAGCTCAAGCACTCCAACACGACTTGTGATGAGCTGTCGCGCCAGGTCGGGTGCACGCACAAATCTGCGGCGGAAGATAGAGCAACGGGATCCTGCCAGCCGCGCACTTCGACTCTGTCCGGGCCCAGTCCCGCCTTGCGCGCCATGCGCCTCCAGCGCCGCGGATGCTTCAGTCCCGCCGCCAACAGGAACCAGGGTTTCGCGCGCAAGCTCTTCAGCGCTTCGAACAATTGCGGCAAGCCCTTGAGTACCGGCTGCATGGCGGAAAAAAGAATTAAGGGCACGCCTCCCCGCAGACCGAGCTCCTTGCGCAAAGCGCTGCCCGCGTGATCGCGTTCGCGCGGGTGGAAGCGCGCCGTGTCGACACCGTTCTCGATCGTATGCAAGCGGCTCACGCAGGGTGGGTAATCGCGTTCGAGTTCGGCGCGCACCAAATCGGATACGCAAATGATCGAGCGCGCCCCACCGCGCCCCAGCAACAAATCCTCCAACTCCAAAAAGACGCGGTGGCGACCGGTCGCCGGCACCATGGGTTTGCGGCCGCCCGCCTCGCGCGATGCCGCCCACGAACTGCGGTAGCTACCGCCGTGGGGCCAATAAAGATCCACTTGGGGCAGGTGACGCACGCCGACGGTCAAGTCGCAATCCGCTTCGAGTGCGGCCTCGACGAGGGCGTTTCCAAGACTTGCCTCGCGCGCTGCCCGCGTGAAGCCGCCGGAGGAAACGATTCGGCTGCGCCCCGCATTGCGACCGTGGATCTTCTTTGCGAAGACAAGCACTTCGGCGCCACACAATTCCAAGTGGCGCGCGAACAGCGCCAGGGCGCCCTCGGCTCCCCCGCGCTCGGGTTCCCAACGATCAATCAGGAATCCGATCCGCGGTCCGTCTGCGAGTGGTGAGCTCAAGGGCCGCTCAACTCCTCCAGGAAGGTGCGCAGAAGAGCATTGAATTCGGCCGGTTGCTCGAGCATGACGAAGTGCCCGGCATCCTCTACCAGCACAACTTCAAAGTCGGCGTAGCGCTGATTGACTTCGACATTCGTGGGCATGCTCGCATTCGGATAGCCGGAATTGATGCAACGCACCGGAACCTTTGCAGAGGCGAGCAGTTCGCCCACATTCAATCCGATGTAGGCCCTGGGAATGGCCACGGCTGCGGCGCGGTCCACCAACAGGCCGCGTTCAAGGATCCAGTTTTCCAGGGCTTCGCTGCCTTCAGCTTGTACGCCCGCGCGGATGCTGCCCTCCAAACTGCCGGCAAAGTCATCGTCAAAGGCTTGCAGCATGCCGGCCAACATTTCCTCGGTGAATTCAAACTCCGCGTCGTGCAAGCAATCCACCCCCACGATGCCCCGCACGCGCTGCGGCATTTGCTTCGCGGCAATCAGGGACACGGGACCGCCGAGCGAGTGGCCGACGAGGATGACTTGTTTGAGATCTAGGTGCTCGACAACGGCTTGCACATCTTTTCCCAAGGACTCAAGTGTCCATTGGGCCCGACCCGCGCCGGAAGCTCCGTGCCCGCCCAGGTCCAGTGCGACCACTCGGTAGTCTTTCTTGAACTCCTCAAGTTGCGCTTCCCAATGCAGCATGTCGCAGCACCAACCGTGAACGAAGACCAAGCTCGTTTCGCCTTGACCGAAATCGACATAAGCCAGGGGCACCGCGTCCTCGGCCTGCACGAACGCCAATTCAAATTCGGTCGATTCTTTGGTGTGCTGGCATGCGGCCGCGATGGTGACGAGGACGACTAGGAATAAATTCTTGGCGAGCATGGTTTGTGGTTTTGGAATCACAGGGAATTTACGGCCAATTTCGAAGCTGCGTTAAAAAGGCTCGAACCGGATCGTTACCTCAGGAGCTTGCAGATTGGTGAAAGCGAGCGCGAAGTCCGCCGCCCCGATTCCACTTGAGCTAAACGCGCTCCGTACGGGTGCTGGAGGCCAAATTGAGCGGAGGTGCACCTGCGTCCAGCCAGGCGGTTATGCGCGTGCGTATGTCGTCGCGCACTTGCGCAAAGATGGCCGCCACCGCCGCTTCGCTGCCCTCGGCGTGGGCGGGGTCGGGGAAGGGCCAGGACAACACTTGCGTCGCCCCGGGGAAGCTGGGGCAGTTCTCGCCGGCGCGATCGCAAACCGCAATGATCACATCCGGCGGATCGGACAGATAGGCGCTGATGTTGTCCGAACTTTGTGCGGAAATGTCGATGCCCACCTGGGACATGCTCGCGATCGCAAGCGGATTGATGCCGACTGGCTTGGTTCCGGCGGAAAGCGAGCGCACTTTGCCGCCGGACAGTTGGCGCAGCCAAGCTTCGGCCATTTGGGAGCG
>JAJDES010000352.1 GCA_029259675.1 Planctomycetota bacterium | reverse complement strand
GACTTTCGCCGTTCGCAATGAAGCGAAAATGTGCGACTACACGCTGGAGCTTGGAGAACACCCCAACTGGCCCAAGGGCGGCGGTGCCGTGTGGTTGAGGTTGGATCCGGTCAACGGGCCGGCCGAAATTGAGCTGAGCGGATTGCGCTTGCTGGCGCGAGGGTAAACGGGCTCAGTTGAGTTTGCCGCCAACTCTTTGACAGGGAATTGCGGGCGGGACGTGGATTGATCTTGAGCTGCGCAAAGGCAGATACCGCCGATCATGATGTGCCGAACGGGAGAGGGCCCTCCCCGTGCAAGTGGTTGGTCGTGTGCATGGACTTCGGCCGGGAAAATTGGGCGCTGTGCGCCGGGGGCCGGGAAGGGGAAGTTCGCTCGCGGCTTGCACGGTCGGGGGCGGAGCGTCAGGCTGGCTGAAGGCGCCGGCGGCAAACTTTCCTTCAAAGTTCCCAAATCGCTTGCGACGGACGCCAACTCACACGTAGCTGCGCAAATGAACGAAACGACCATAGGGGCTCTAGCTTGGATGGCCGTGCTGGCCTTGCTCGCAGGGGCGGTGTTCGTGCGCGATTTGGCGCCGCCGATTTCACCGGTGCCTGAGGCGGGAGCGAACGATCCTCTGATTCCAGAGCCGATGCAGCTGCTCAAGGCCGGCGGCGAAGGGCGCCTCGTTGAATTGGACGCATTGGTTGAGGGCGATCGACGCGTGGCGTGGGTCGATGCGCGTTTGGCCTTGCTCGGATTGGTGGACTGCCCTTCTCTTGTGGATTGGATTGCCTCCGAAGAGGGACGGCATTTAGAGCGCCAGCTGGCCTTGCTGACCGCCGGGAATTCGGCCGAAGCTCTGGGGGCCCTGTCGTTGTTGATGCAGCTTGCGCGTTCGACCGAATGGAATCCCGGGTTCCTGGGCGGGCCGGAAGGGGCGGAGCGATTGGGTGGCTTGTTGCGCGAATGGCTGGATGTATGGGCGGAGAAGGGAGCCGCGCACTCGCTCTTGTTTGAGCCGACCTTGGCGGCGGCCGTTTTCTATGGTCGCGTGATGCGAATTGCCTACGAAGGCAACATGTTTCGGTCGAGCGAAGCTTCGCGGGAGCGCGCGCGCTTGTTTGTGCGTGAATTGACCGGCATCCAGGGCGAGCGGCGCACGACACTCGGCGTCGCTTTGGAATTGCGTTTCCCAGGCGCCCTGTCCGTGGATGCTCGCCAGGAAGATTTCCTGGAAGGCTTCGAACGCGAGGCGGCCCTGCTCTTTCCAAAAGTGAACGGAAAGTGCGACGGATGAATAGCGCACCTCCCGAACCGAACGAGCGCAGTTCCGGCGCTCAAATCGCAACGGCCTGTGCGATGATCGCGGCCGGCGGCCTGTTGATGGGACTGCAACGCCGAGCCGACGGCGCGCTTGCGGGCACGGGCTTCGCCTCACTCGGCATGGGTGCGGTGATCGCCCTCTTGCCCACCGTCACGGCGCTTTCCGGTGCCTCGCGCGGAGCCGGTGGTCCGATCCTGCCGCGCGATTGGTTGTCGGCGCTCTCGGCACTATGTGGATTCGCGGGCTTGGCTTTTGTAGCCAGCGGCGTGCTGGTTCCCGGTGGGCCATGGATGTTCATTGAAGCCCTTCTGCTCTTGCTTGTGCTTTCGAGGCGCAATCGAGATGGGGAAGTGGCCGGGCTTCAAATTACAAGCGGTACGCTTTTGTGGCTGGCCGTGCTTTGGTTGGCGCGCCTGTGGGTGACCTATCGCGGAGTTACCAACGAATGGGCCGCGCTGCGTTTCGAGGTCCCGCTCTTGGGTAGCTTGCCCTGGCTGCCCGAGTGGATGCGCGTGATTTCGTTGGGGGACTTCACTGCGGAAGAGTTTGGAATTCCCTCAGTCGGCTTGCACTTTGCTCAAACGATCACTTTTTGGGCGGTGGGCATGGCTCTGTGCGTCGGCGGTCTTTGGTGGCGTCACCGCGCTGCGATCGAATACGAAAATGACAAGGTGCACGGCTCGGTTCAGCGTCTGCCGCCGGCGCTAACGGCGGTGGTCAATTTGCTATTGCCGGAGGACGAATGGCGCGAGCTCGGGTTGCACGGCTTGTCCGAGCGGCAGCGTTGCAAGCGCGTTGTGCAATTGACGCAAGAGAGGGTTCTGCGCCAAGCTGAATTGAATCGCGTCTTGGCGGGCGGGTTGCCACTGCTCGCGTCCGATGCACCGCCCTTCGCCCACGAATTGCAGCGCTTGTTCTCCGATGTGCGTACGCCGATTTTGCCCGCCGCCGGATCGAATGATGAAACGGATTCCGGCGGTGCCACTGAAGGCGGCTAGACTACACAGGTGCGAAGCTGACACCGATTCTCCACGATAGTTCAAGAAAAGAGGCGAGATGGAAGGACGACATTGGGTTGCAGTTGGTGCCGGCATCGCTGGAGTGGGGATTGCATTGGGTGCCTTTGGTGCGCACGCATTGAATGAGCGCCTGGTCGAAGCGGATCAATTGGACAATTGGCGCACGGCCGTTCGCTACATGGTTTGGCATGCATTGGCGCTCATGTTTGTGGGCATGCTGAAGGATCGAGGGCGGGCCTCGTCCGCCCAGGGCTGGTGCTTCTTGATCGGAACCGCACTCTTCAGCGGTTCCATCTTCGGGCTGGCTCTCGAAGGACCGGCAGCCGTTTTGGGGCCGATTACACCCTTGGGCGGTCTTTCACTAATGATCGGCTGGGCACTATTGGTTCGTTCCAACTGCCGTCGCGTTCCCCTTGGGGTGTCGGGGGACACAGAATAGCTGCTCCCATGCCTCTCAATGAGAAACCCACGCCAGCCGAATTGGCGCGTATAGTTTGCGCCGACGCCCATTCGAGCCGTTTCTGATGCAGCCTTTTTCCATGTCGATCCAAGCCTTACTCACGCCCCGAACCTCCTTTCGCCAAGCGGCTTCACGCATTTGGCTTGCGGTCTGGATCGCACTGCCGGCGGTGCTCTTGGGAACGAGTTGCGTGGGCTTGCCGGAAGAGCCGACCAAGCCGCACGCGGAGTTGCGCTTCGCCGAATTGGGCGACATGGTCAACGTTTGCGTGTGTGGGGATATCTGGTTCGGCGGGTTGCCGAACGCCAATGACTTGGACATCGCCCAACGCCGTGGAATCGAGACATTGGTGGGACTTCTGCCCGCCAAGTCCGAGGAGCGCGCCGTGCTGGATCAACAAAGTCGCGACTTGGGCTTTGAGCGCCTCTTCATCACTCTCGAACCCGGTCAAGAGTGCGACGATGCCGTCGATGAAGTTTTAGGCTTTCTGCGCCGTGAAGATCGCGGTCCGGTTCTGATGGTCTCTCCGGGTGGAGGCGCTGCAGCCATGATGATCTCGATTTATCGGATCGTGGATGACGGAGTGGAACCCGAAGCGGCCATGGATGCCGCCCGCCGAGCTGGGATGAAGCCGGGTCATTCCGAAGAAACGGTGCTGTCCCAGGTGGCGCGCTACTTGAACTTAGACACTCGCGCGGATTCGACCCAGCCTTAGCTCACACCGCAGCCGAATTCTGGGCTTGTTTCAGCGTTGATACGGTGGAGACACATGCGAGCGCGCAGATCGGCCCAGCTAATCGATACTAGAGTTCGATCAGCGACATAGCCGTCTCGCCGCGTGAGTTCACAGGGGCGAGTCACTCACAATTCCAAGTCGTTGATCAAGAGCACCATAACTTCGGCGATGCGATCAGCTTGGGTTTCACTGGTACAGGCCGGCGGCAAGGCGTAAAGCACATTGCCCAGCGGTCGCAATAAGCAGTCGTGCTTTAGAGCTGCGGCGCGCCACTTGGGAGCTTGGCCGGCGAGGTAGCCCGAATTTTGGCCGCTTGGCGGTTCCATTTCGACAGCCGTAATGCCTCCCGTGCGGCGTATTTCACGCACGCGGGGGTTCCCGCTCAATTCAGCTTCTAAGGCTGCTTGGATGCGACGGCCGAGGGTTTCGAAAAGCGCCGGCGTGTCGTTCTCTTGGCACAAATCGAGTGAGGCGAGGCCGGCGGCGCAGCCGATCGGATGAGCTGTAAAGGTGTGTCCGTGGAAAAAGGCGCGCGACCGGTCATCCGCTAAGAAATCCTCAAACATCTCCTCTCGCGCAAGGGTTGCGGAAAGCGGGGTGATGCCGCCGGTAAGCCCCTTGGCTAGGCACAGCACGTCGGGACTGATCCCGGCCTGTTCGCATGCGAAGAGTGAGCCCGTGCGCCCAAAGCCGGTCATCACTTCGTCGGCAATCAATGGCAAGCCGCGCTCGGTGGTTGCATCTCGAGCTTCGCGCACAAAGTCAGCCGAGTGCATCTGCATGCCTGCAGCTCCCTGCACGAGGGGTTCCATGATCAGGCCGGCGGCGCGCTCTCCAAGTTGATCCAAGGCTCTGCCGATCGCATCCACTTGGGCGGGAATGCGAACGGTTTCGAACAGGAGCGGAGCGAAGGGTAGGAAGAACGGATCTGGATCGCCGATCGACATCGCGCCGAAGGTGTCGCCGTGATAACTGCCCTCGAGCGCGACAAACACGCGTCTTTCGGACTGTCCGCGCAGGCGGTGCGATTGCAGAACCATCTTCAGCGCAACCTCCACAGCAGTTGAGCCGTTGTCGGAATAAAAGACGCGCGAAAGGCCCGGCGGGGCAACTTCGATCAAGCGTTCGGCCAGGCGCACGGCCGGTTCATGGGTCGCGCCGGCAAAGAGAACGTGGTCGAGCTGCTGCGCCTGGCGCGCCATGGCCTCCAGAATCTTGGGCTCTCCGTGGCCGTGCAGGATGGCCCACCAGGATGAAATAGCGTCCAAGATGCGGCGGCCGTCATCCATCACCAACTCGGCACCGCAGGCCGAGCGCACGGCCAGGGGCTCGGCTTCCGTGGCGTGTTGCGTGTAGGGATGCCACGACACGATGCGGTCGCGGGCGGCAAGGCTGGATCTGATGGTCGAGCTCGTGGGGTTCATGGGGAGTGCTGGTCTCCGCTCGAGAGGGGCCGGATTCGGGCGCGTGGCCCGTGAAGGTAGTGCGGCAACTGCCAAGGGTGAAGCCGCCGGAGGTGCATGATTTGGGGCTTGGCCTCAAATGCGCTCCCCAGACTGAATTCGGTCCGCAAGGGTTCAGCCAATTCGGCTTGAGTTCGCACGCATGCGGGGCGCGTGCCGGGCCGGAATCAGGGCGCTTTGTTCCCGGACCGGCCAGATCCCAGACGAATTCGGCTTCGCGAGAGTGGCGCGCAACCTTGGGCTTGGGCTGCCCCCGCCCGCGTTCTGCGGTCCGAATGTGGCGAGCATATGGCGAATTCTGCACCTTGCCGGCCCGATTCCCCGGCGATTGCGGAGCGAGCGGGAAATTTGAGCAGCTCTTCCTGCGGCCTGGGCACGCAAGCGAGTAGTTTTTCGGACCGTGCTATTTTCGACGCCGACCTTCCTCTTTCTGTTCTTGCCGCTAGTGCTCCTTTTGGATCGCTTGGGGCCGCGCCCTACGCGCAATGCAGTCTTGCTCCTGGCGAGCCTCCTGTTTTACGCCTGGGGCGAACAAGAGGTCGTCGCCCTGATGCTGAGTTCGATCGCCGTGAACTTCGGCGTCGGACAGTTCGTCGGAAAGTCCGTAAATTCAAATCAATTCGGCCGAGCAAAGTGGGGCGTGGCGGTTGCGGCTTGCTTCAACTTAGGCCTGCTGATTTCGTGCAAGTACTCCGGTTTCTTGCTCGAGAACATCAATCGCTTGCTCGCCGCGCGCGGACTGGATGCCTGGTCTTTGCCGGAGATCCCACTGCCCCTGGGTATCTCGATCTTCGAGTTGCCGATCGGCATCTCGTTCTTCACTTTCCAGGCGCTGTCGTATGTGATTGACGTGTACCGGCGCGAAGCGGAAATGCAAAAGAGCCCGATCGATTTCGGGCTTTACATCGCGCTCTTTCCGCAGTTGATTGCGGGGCCCATTGTGCGCTACCGCGATGTGGCCGAGCAGTTGCGCAAACGCGTGTACTCGCGCTCCGAATTCGCCACTGGTGTACGGCGCTTCATCGTCGGCTTGGCCAAGAAGACGTTGCTTGCGGACACCTTGGGGCGAGCTGCCGAAGCCGTCTTCGATCAAGTCCCAAGCGCCGAATTGACGGCGCCCCTGGCTTGGGTTGGCGCAGTCAGTTACTCCCTGCGCATTTATTTCGACTTCTCGGCCTACTCGGACATGGCAATCGGCCTGGGGCAGATGCTCGGACTGCGCTTCCGCGAAAACTTTCTTTGGCCCTACGCGGCGGGTTCGATTACTGAGTTTTGGCGACGCTGGCACATCTCCCTCTCCAGTTGGTTTCGCGATTACCTCTACATTCCCCTGGGCGGCAATCGCAAAGGGGCTGGACGCACGGCCTTCAACTTGTTGTTGGTGTTCATCCTTTGCGGGCTGTGGCACGGAGCGAATTGGACCTTTTTGGTGTGGGGCCTTTACCACGGCGCGTTTCTGATTATGGAGCGTATGGGCCTCAAACCCTGGATTGCCGCCCGACATGGAATCGTACGCAGCGGTTACACACTGCTGGTCGTGCTGGTCGGCTGGGTCTTTTTCAGAGCGGCGAATTTGGAACACGCGTTGGCGATGCTGCGCGCAATGATCGGCTTGGGCTCGGGCGATGGAGCTTTGCACCATCCCTCCATGATTCTGATGCCCGATGTTGTCGTGGCTTTGGTACTTGGGGTGATCGGCGCCGGTCCGCTCTTCCCTCACTTGGCGCGACGTCTCGGTGCGCGTGAATTGGACAGCCTTGGCGCGGGGTGGCGCCCGCGCTTGGCCTTGCCCGCGCATGCAGCCGTTGCAGCGGACCTCGGCTTGCTCATTCTATTGTGTACTAGTCTTTTCTTCGTGGCATCGGTCACGAGCAATCCGTTCATTTACTTTCGCTTCTAATGCAGAGCGAACCGAAAACGGCGGCAGCGGAAGGCCAAGTGCAGCGACCCATCGGCGATCGCTTCTTGATTCTTTGCTTTGCGTTGGCAATCGGATTGCCGGGCCTCTTGTCTCCCTTGCCCTGGCTGTGGCACGACGGGCCGTTGGAAGACCCCACCGACGAAATTCAATTCAAGGAGTTGCGCAACCCGGAACCGCGCCCAAGTTGGACCGGCCTCGAATCGCTGCGGGAGTGGCCCCAAGCCTTTGACGCTTGGTTTGGTGATCGATTCGCGTTTCGCAAGACCTTGATCGGCATGCACAGTCTTTTGTACATGCGCAGCCTGCACCAAAGTCCGAACGATCGTTTCCTAGTAGGCAAGGATGGGTGGGTGTTTCGATCCGATGTGCGCTACATCGAGAACTACCGCTCGACCGAGGAGATGTCCAAAGAGCGAATGGAGGAATGGCGCTCAAATCTGCAGGCCAAGCAGGACTTTCTGAGCGCGCGCGGGATCCACTACGTGTTCATGTTCGCTCCGCAAAAGAGCACGATTTATCCCGAGCAGCTACCCGGTTGGTTGACCCGAGTCGGGCGCGAGAGTCGCATGGATCAACTGCTCGACTATTTGGTTGCGAACACCAGCGTGCCCCTTCTCGACCTGCGGCCGGCGCTCTTAGCGGCCAAGCAACGCGAGCAGGTTTATTTTCCCTTGGGTAGCCACTGGAACGACCTGGGTGCATTTGCTGCCTACGAAGTATTGGGCCGCCGCTTGCGCGAGTGGTACCCGCAATTCGAGATCAAAACTCGCGCTTCCATGGCCAAGGGACTCCACCCGCGATTGGGAGATGACCTTTCTTACGGCCTCTATCTAAAGGGCTGGCAGACCCAGGAAAACCCGATCCTGCGACACAAGGACCGCAAGCACCCGCGTCCGAAGATCAACGATCTCGGCTCCGGCGTCATCAGCGTGACTTTCCAGGAAGGTCCACCCGATGCTCCCCGCGCCGTCCTGTTGCGCGACTCATTCGGGGACTATCTAGGCCCCTACCTTGCGCCCCATTTCTCGCAACTGACGCTGATTGTCAGCGCGCTCGACAAACGCCATGCGGCGCCGGAACTCGAACTGGAATTCATTTTGAGCGAGCAGCCCAACGTGCTGATCGAAGAATTGGCGGAGATGAGCACCGTTGGCATTCGCCCAAACCCCGATCCCTACTCGCACTAACCCATAGTGCGTAGTGAATAGAAGTCGGAGTGCTCCCGTTCACTCCACAACTGATTGTTAGACTTGTCCCCCATGAACTATCGACGCGAGTGCTTCAACGACGAGGGCGAACTCCCCTGGTTGGATCGACCGGATGCCGATGAGGCTATTGAAGCCCGGTTGTCCGCGGGCGAGATTGACGCTGCGCAAGCGGCTCAATTGCACAAGTGGGTGCGCGACGGCTACATCATTGTGGAGGACGTACTCGATGCGGAAACCGTGGAGGGTATCAATGCGGATGTGGAAGCAATCGTCAAGGAGTTCAAGCACCTACCGATAGAAGAGCTGCGCTTCAAGATTCAGGACATCTTCCCGCATTCGGAGTCCACCAAGCGCGCAATCTGTTTGCCTGAAGTTTACAGCTGGATAGACCTATTGTTGGGAGTACGCGCTCTGCCCTATCAAACGCTGAATTTACCGCTCAGTTCGCAATTGAGCACTCACACCGATGAGATACTGATGACCACCCAGCCGCCCGGCTACCTGGCGGCGATTTGGTTTGCATTGGAAGACATCAGCGATAAGAGCGGACCGCTTGTGGTCTATCCCGGTTCCCACCGTCAGCCCTACTTGAGTGCAGAAGAGGTTGGAATCCCAATCGGAGTAGACGAGGCCGGCTGTTCCAAAGTTTACGATTCGAACTACTACGGAATGATGAACAGGCGTTTGGAGGGCAGTGGCTGCAAACCCTTCGTCTTCCTTCCCAAGCAGGGCTCGGCCTTGATTTGGCATTCCAACCTCATGCATGGGGCACTGGCGACTGTTGAGCAGGGAATGACGCGCAAGAGCTTGATCGCGCATTACTACGGTGACGGAGTTTTGCACTACTCAGACTTGTTTCAGCGCCCCTGTCACTTGCCGGGCTTGCGCTGAGAGTCAGGCTGCGATTAGGCTTCTGTGCGTCCGGTTCCGCAGGGGATCGGACCTTTCAAACGCGGTCATGTTGATCGATCACTTTCATTCCAATTCCTTGCGAGAGTATTGCGGCCGTAGGGCCCGCGCTTTCGTCCTAGTCCCAGAGGGCATGGAGAGAATATGAGGACACTATCGGGACGCATACTCGTGTGCGGTCTGCTTGCGCTGCTAAGTAGTTGCACGCTGCGTATGGTGGATTTCACTGCCATTTCCACAAAGAGCATCGATTGGTCGCGCGCCGGCGAATTCAAGCGCGGCTCAAGCCGGGTCGAAGGCGAAGATTCGGCCTTGATGATTTTGATCATCCCGCTGGGTATCCCGCACATGAAGGAAGCCATCGATCGAGCTATCGAAAGCGTTCCCGGCGCGGTTGCTTTGGTTGACGGAGTGGTCAGTTCGCGCGGATTTTGGCTGTTGATCGGCGAGAGCGCCTATGTCGTGGAGGGAACGCCCTTGATCGATCCGATGATTGCTTCAGCTGACTTACCGAGCAATCACATCGTGGCCCGGCTGGATGAAACCAGCGGCGAGGTAGAGCTCAGCTACGTAGACGAAGCCGAGTACGAGCGTGTGCGCGGTCAAGCAATAGGCGCACGGACTATGGAAGTGGATTCCTCGGAGGTGAGCCGATGAGACGAATAGCGACAATCTTGGCCCTTTCGCTTTGCGCCGTATTGACCAGTTGCACCCATCGTTTGGTTGATTTCACTTTGATCTCAACCAAGAGTTTGGATTGGTCGCAAGCCAGTAAATTCAAGCGCGGAACCGGGCGAGTTACCGGCGAAGATCCGATCTACATCATCATCTTCATTCCGACCGGAGCGCGTTCGGACATGAAGGAAGCCATCGATCGCGCAATCGAAAGCGTTCCCGGCGCTGTCGGTCTTGTGGACGGCGTCATTTCGCTCAACAGCTTCTACATTCCCTTCATTTACGGCAGGACGGCCTTCATTGCAGAGGGGATTCCTCTGATTGATCCCATGATTGCCAGGGCGGAGGGTCCGATCCAAAGCAGTCACATGCTGGCAGTGCTTGACAGCGACGGTGAAGTGGAGGAATTCCGCTTCTTGGAAGCCGAGGAGTATGCAGAACTGCGCGCGCAGCACATGGCTACGCATTAGGCGAATAGCAACGCGAATTTCAAAGGGCGGGCGGGCACTCAACGGAGTGTTCGCCCGCCTGCTTACTAGGCTCCCGACTTCAGTACGTCGCGGGCGATCACGATGCGTTGAATTTCGGACGTGCCCTCATAAATGCGCGTCACGCGAGCGTCGCGATAAAGCCGCTCGACAGGGAATTCAGCCGAATAACCCATTCCACCGTGAATTTGAACGGCGCGATCGACAATTTTGTCCAGGGCTTCGGTAGCGAACAATTTCGTTTGCGCGCTTTCGCGCGAGTAAGGCTGTCCGCGGTCGCAGAGATCGGCGGTGCGGTAGATCATGCTCTCCATGGCATAGATCTCGGTTGCGGAGTCGGCCAGCATCCATTGGATGCCCTGGTGTTGCCCGATGGGCTTACCGAAGGAAATGCGCTGGTTGGCGTGGATGACCGACAATGAGTGCGCTTCGCGCGCACAGCCCAGGCAATTGGCGGCCAAAGCGAGGCGGCCGCGATCTAGGGTTTGCATCGCAACCGGGAAGCCGCGACCAACTTCGCCTAAACGGTTCGCGTCGGGCACGCGCACATCATCAAAAGCCAGGGTGACCGTCGAAGAGCCGAGTTGCCCCATCTTCTCCTCGCGCTTGCCGATCGCGAAGCCGGGGCTATCGGTGGGAACCAAGAAGGCGGTGATGCCGCCGCGCGCACCTTTCGCCTTGTCGGTAAGCGCATAGACAGCGATCAACTGAGCGCGGTCGCCGTGGGTAATCCAGACCTTTTCACCATTCAGAACCCAGTCGTCACCGTCGCGAACGGCTGTGGTGTGCATGGCTCCGGGATCGGAACCCGCGTCAGCTTCGGAAAGTGCGTAGGCGCATTGAACTTCGCCCGTCGCCATGCCGGGTAGGAAGCGTGATTTTTGTTCATCGGTGCCGCCGAGCAACACGGCTTGGGAACCAATGGAAGCGTGAGCGCCGTAGGTGACCGCTACCGAGAAGCTTGCACGCGTCAATTCCTCCATGACAATGCAGAGACCGGTCTCGCCCAAGCCCGATCCGCCGAACTCTTCTGGAATGGCCACGCCGTAGAAACCGAGCTCACCCATTTGCGCCAGCAGAGAGTCGGGCACCGAGTGGTCAACCTCGATCTGCTCCGCCATGGGCCGAATAACCTCATTCGTGAAGTCCCGGGCCATCCCCCGCAACATCTCCTGCTCGTCCGTCTCAGTGAAATTCATTGCCTACTCATTTGGGATCCATTCACGCGTCTGACTTTGCCTAACGGCCCACAGTTCTGGGCGTCGGGGCACATGCCACCTACTATCGGAACAATCCCGAAAATAGCTCATCTCCGGGCCACAAAATTTGCCCGATTTCGCGCACAGTCTTGGGCCTCTACCGCTTCGCGGCTTGCAGCGTCACCCTCCGTTGAGGTGCGGCAGCTTCAGTCACCCAATTCCTTGGGTAAAGGCGGTAGGCCCATGACCCAAACAGGCTAGTTACTTGTAGGCCTAGCTTTGGGGCTGCCACTGCAGCGGCTTGTTCGAAATCAAGGATTGGTGATGAATCATTCAACTTGCAAGTACTCGCGCTCAGGCGTCTTGGTCGCGGTGTTGGCCTTATTCACAAGTGCGCATTTGGGTGAGATCGCGGAAGCCGCCCAGGGCGCAATTGAATCAAGCAAGAAGCCCCCGAATGTGCGCGCCTTGTCAGGCACATTCAAACGAACTTTCGTGAAGATGCATTCCTCAACGCGAAGAACGGTCATCGATTTTTCAATGATCGATAAGCGTGTTTCCTTTAGATGCACTGAATTTGACGCTGAGTCAAGGAGGACCCTTGGCTACAGGTCTCAGGACCGCGTTCTCTCGTATTGGCCGACGTGCATCAGGCTATTGAGAGATGGAACGCTTGTCGTAGCAGGAAGAAGTGCGCGTGGGGCCACGATCATCGAGCAGTGGCACCTTTCTAATGGTGGAGTAAAGGTTGTCACTGACCCGAAGACCGGGGAAAAAGATTATGCAGTGACTCCACCTTCAGTTCGCAAAGTTGAAACGCTCTACGATGAGGCTCGCACTCCGATGGACATGGTCTGCGAGATGATTGAAATAAGAACTCTTGAAGACGACGCCGTCGGGATGCGCATGCTCATCCAGTTTTACAGCACATCCGACGTCTTTACGCTCGAAGTTGGAGGACGAGAATTGACGAAGACAATCTCGAGCCCCACGTCGCAGCTCCCACTTGGTGTATTCGTCGTGAACAAAGTGTTTCCTGCGCAATTGAGTAGCTTTATCGATATTGACCAGGTCGGGTATACATACGTTTTTTGGACTCCCGAGTACTACCCGTGGTTTGCAATCGTCGATTCGAATCGCGATGGAATCCTCGATAGCGCGCATCAACTGGTAACTGAAGCTGACCTAGTCGCTTTGGGGCTTTTGAATAGAGAAAACTTCATTAGCGGGAATTGGTAGAGCTCATAGCTTCAGGCCAATTGCGATTGGTGGGCGAGCAAAATTGGAAGGTGGTGTGGGGCAGCCTTTCGTCGGCGCTTTTGAAATAGGGGAATTACGACGGACCCAACTCAGGCTTAGAGTGCTTCAGATTGATTTCTATCGCGAATTCCTCTTGTCCTTTGCGAGCTTGTAGCTCTGAGGCCTCCAGGCCGCATTTCAATGGCCTAGTGGCCAACGGCTGGGGAGCAATGCAAATTCGCGATCCCTAGTGTGAATAAAGGTGTGATTACTTAGCGCATTTATTCTTTTCGTAAAAGACGTAGTGGGATTATGGACTAAAGCTAATATCCAAGTGTCCTCGAAATAGGTTGAGGCTCGCAACCGGGCTATCTCCGGTAATCACAACTCGAATACGAATCCCATGAAGAAGCTGCTCGCAACAGTATTGGTTTCATCGGTTTTGCTCTTCCCGACGACTGCACACGCCACGACAAAGCGGTGCATCAACGATGACGGATGTACCGTCGTTGAGACTTTGGTTGGTGGAACCAAGGTCACGCATGAGGTCGATGAGGGCGATGAGTTCGAGACAGGCTCGGGCTCCAGTTATAACTGGCGCGGAGGAAGTGCTAACTGGCAAACCCTGTAGTCTATTAGACGGCACGTGTCGCCCTGGGCTCGTGCCTCGGGGTTCAGTGGCGGCCATTTGTACTCACATTCGACCGGTTGTTGTTGCCGGGAGATGGTGTTGCTTATTAGAGGCCCGGCCACGGGGGGGATGCGGATGTTGCGAAGTTGGAACCACGGAATATTGCCTCGGAATCAAATCTATCTAGGTGTTGGATTTCTAGGAGTCGCCAATTTATTGGGCCTTTGCTTGCTACTAGGCTTTTTCGATGACGCCAAACCCATTGCTGCGGAACTGCCAATAGCTTCGAAATCCGCGGCAACCGATAGCCTGACCGATGCACGCGCGTGGGATCGAGATCGGAACCGTGAAGTTCTCCGGGCTACCGAATCGGCGCCGTTACTGAATGCTGCGCTGATCGAATCCTCTGCCAATGAGAATCAAGTCTCCGCGCCAAGGGCGAGTTTGGAAGTGCGCATTGTTGACTTCAATGGCATCGCTTCCCCGGGAGTCAGCGTAAGGGCCAAAACGAAGGCCTACACGCTTGCGGAGCAGGCAAGTGTTATCAGGCATGCAATTACTGATTCTGAAGGTGCCGCTCGCATTGAAGTCTTGCCTGGCCGAGTTGTTGTTTCGGCACATAGGGAAGGCATTGCATTGCACGCGGCCCACTGCGAAGTTTTCTGTGTGGGCCAGGGGCCCTTTGTCGTGGACATGGCCCTGCAACCCACAGCGAATGTTGCCGGGAGGGTTGTTGATCAAGAATCCGGGAAAGGGCTATCCGGAGTCGAGGTGCAGTGCTCCAACAGAAAGAAGCTTGGGCTTGATCCAGCGATAACCGGCGGCGATGGGTGCTTCAATCTCCAGGGCTGGCCGTTGGATGTAATGACAGGCCTAAAGACCCGTGCAGAGGGGTTTGGTGAAGAGCAAGTGAAGCTAGCCATCACAAGCAACGGAGCCTGGGAAATTCCGGCTCGATTCGGTTGGGAAACCAAGGCCGGCGATGGGGGAACTCCCTGGGTTGAAGTTACTTTGGTGCCGGAGAAGACAGTTGTTGGGACGGTGCGATCGCGTGCCGGAAAAATCATCGAAGGGGCGACGGTTTCGGCCACCGGACGCTTCTTGACCATGGCTCACATGGCCCATACGGATGAGCGCAGATCCACAGCCGATATTGACGGGCACTTTGAAATTTCCGGTCTGCGCAGCGACATCACTCATTCCATTCGAGTTCGTGCGCCCGGCTATTTAGATGTGGCGCAAATTGCTGCGCCAAACCTCATTGTTGACATTGGAGATGTCGTACTTGATGTGGCGTATTCGGTAAGGGGGACGATTGTCGATATGAACGGACAAGGCATCCCTGGGTTGCGGGTTGAGTGCGAATCCGTGGAAGACGAAATTCCGCACTTGGAGTGGGATCCGGAAAATGGAACGGTTTCGGAACGGGATGGCTTTTCCGGGCATTACCCCGTTCAGGCTTTCGGCTACACGAACGACAAAGGCGAGTTCGAAGTTGGTGGTGTGAATTCCGAGCGACTGGCATTGAAGGTTGGGCAATTGCGAAGGCCCATGCATGAGGAGATTATTGTGCGCCCAAGCCGTGGAATCTTGGAGCGAGGGCAAATCGTTATCGAAGCTGCGCAAGTTGCATCTTGCCGGGTCGATCTCCCTCAAACATCGCAAAGGACTGCTTTGGAGGCCGTTATTGCAACTACCGGAGGTGATGCCTTTTCGCGGGTGCCGTGCTCAACGAATGGAGAGTTCGAGACGTGGTGGCCCGAGAACTGCAAGCGTGCCGATGTGCTGATCGTGCACCCACTAAAGGGCACCACTGAAATGGAGCTAAGGGGTGTCTCGTTAGCAGACCTACTCCAGCAATAATGCGGGCGCCAGCTTTGGGACGACAGCACCGCTGCCTGCGGCCGTCGCACCGGCAAGGAGCGCCCGGTGATTGCAGCCGGGGTTATTCCTAGCTGAACAAGTCGTCGAGCGGAGTTGTCTCCAGCCAGTCAGTGAGGCTGTCGGTATCGAGCGGTTCCATGTGTGGCAGCTCGTATATGAACTCCACTTGCCCGAGTTCGGCGAGGGTTGCTCGGTTGGAGGGGTGCGGGGGGCCGACTAGGAACAGCGCTTTGGGTTCCAGGTGGCGGGCGCGGAGGGCAGCGAGGGATAGCAGGGTGTGGTTTAGGGTGCCCAGCCCCGAGCGCGCGACAAGCACTGTGGGAGGCGCGTGGCGCTCAAGTAGATCCAGCTGAATTTCCGCATCGGCGCCCAGGCGGTAGGGGACGTGCAAGCCTCCGGCCAACTCGATGATTAAATGTGAATCGTGCAGGGTGCGGCGCAAGCCGATTAGAGCGCTGTCGACTGCGCCCGGTGGTATTTCACGTTGCACGTCGGCCGCGGCTTCGTGGGGCGATGCGGGCAGCGGGAACTCGAAGGCGGGGCGCAGAAGTTGGTGCGGTTCCAAGCCGGCCAAGTTGGCGACGGTGTTCGTGTCGCTGTCGTCGCCGGTTTGCACGGGTTTCCAGTAGGCCGTGGGGCCGAGGCGCGTGGAGGCCAAGCAGAGTAAGGCCGAAACAATGGTCTTGCCGACGTCGGTGTCTGTGCCCGCAACGAACAGGACCGGAGCCTTGGGTTTGCTGACTTGAACGGGCGCGACAGCTCTCGTCGGGAGCAGCGACTTCAGCTCTTCAAGCTCGGAATCTCTGTGATCGGCGTGAACGGCGATGCGCAAGCGCGCTGTTCCAATTGGCACTGTCGGCGGGCGTACGGCGCCGACCTGAAGGCCTTGCTTTTCCAGAGAGTGGCCGAGTTCCACACAGCGGGCGTCGTCGCCGACGTGGAAGGGAAGGATGCACGCCTTCGGTTCGGGCAGACTAAGTTGCTTGGCTAGCAGTTTTGCTTTCGTGAGCGCGGCATCGCGTTCGGCGTCGCTCGCTCGGCAAAGCTCGATCGCCTTGGCGAAAGTTGCCGGTATCGACGGCGGCGGAGCCGTTGTGTAAATGAAACCGCGCGCGTTGTTGACTAAGGTGTCGATCAAGTCTTGTGAACCTGCCACAAGTGCGCCTGCGGAACCCAAGGCCTTGCCGCCCGTGATCAATCGTGAGAGCAGGCGCTGCGACTCACTCGCAGTGAATTTTTCGGCGGCCCAAGCCCCGTTGCCCTCGGGACCGAGCAAGCCGGCGGCATGGGCTTCGTCAAGAATGAGCCAGGCGTCGAAGCGTTCGCACAATTCGTGCAACTCAGCCAAGGGGGCCAAGTCGCCGTCCATGCTGAAGATGCTTTCGGAAACGACAAAGCGACGTCGAGCCCTGGACTCCCTTGCCAACGCGCGTTCCAACTCCTCCAAGTTGAAATGCTGATAGACATGGATGCGCGCGCGTGACAAGCGTGCGCCGTCGATGAGCGATGCGTGGTTGAGTTCATCGGAAAAGATCGCATCCCCACGTCCGGCTAAGGCTCCCAAGAGCCCCAAGTTTGCTTGGTAACCGGATGGGAAGTAGAGACTGGACTGCGTGCCCAGCCAATCGGCGGCCAGGCGCTCAAGTTCGTGATGGGGCTTGTCGCCGCCACCCAACAGGCGCGAGGCTCGGCCGCTACTGCCGTATTTCTCCAAGGCTGCTTGTCCCGCTTCGACCAATTCGGAGCGCGTAGAAAAGCAGAGGAAATCGCTGGAGCGAAAGTCCACCGGGCTGCCCTGGGCCGAATCTGCACCGGAGCCGCTTTCCAATCGACGGCGCAGGTTCGCGCTTTCGCGCTCTTCCAATTCTGCTCGCAGACCGAGACTGTCGTGGGGCACGGAGGCCAAATCGGCTCCCTAGCGCTCTTTGCGCGAAGCTTTCAGGCCCAACTTCTCAAACAGCGCAGCGTCGGTGCCGCGGCTGGGGTTGGGTGTTGTCAGCAATTCTTCGCCGACGAAAATCGAATTTGCTCCGGCGAGGAAGCAAAGCGCTTGGGCTTCTTCCGTCAACTCGGTTCGCCCCGCCGAAAGGCGGACCGTCGATCGCGGCATCAGAATGCGTGCGGCTGCCACCGCGCGCACCATCTCGCTCCAATCGAGAACGTCTTGTTCGGCCAGCGGCGTCCCTTCAACCGGAACCAAAGCATTGATCGGTACGCTTTCGGGCGGCGGGTCGAGCGACGCCAATTGGGCCAGCAATTCAGCTCTTGCCAATTGAGTTTCACCCATTCCCAAAATGCCTCCGCAGCAAACGGAGATGCCCGCCGAGCGCACGTTGCCTAGGGTTTGAAGGCGATCCGCCTGCGTGCGGGTGGTGATGATCTCGCCGTAGTGGCTGGCGCCCGTGTCGAGGTTGTGATTGTAGTAGTCGAGGCCGGAGTCCTTGAGGCGCTTGGCTTGATCTTCGCGCAACATGCCGAGTGTCACGCAAGTTTCGAGACCCAGTCCGCGCACTTCCTTGACCATCTCGCAAACGCGATCGAACTCTTCGCCGTCGCGAACTTCGCGCCAGGCGGCACCCATGCAGAAGCGGTCGGCGCCGGTTTCCTTGGCGCGCTTGGCGGACTCGACCACTTCGGCCACGCTTTGCATCGGCTCGCGATCAGCTTCGGTGTCGTAGCGCGCGCTTTGACTGCAGTAGGAGCAATCCTCGGGGCAGCCGCCGGTCTTAATGCTGAGCAACTGCGAGCACTGAACCTCCTGCGGGTTGTGGTGCTCGCGGTGGACACTGGCCGCTTCGAAGACCAACTCGAGCAGCGGCCGCGACAGGAGCTTTTCGACTTGCTCGGGGCTGGGTGATTGGGCGGGGGAGTGCTTGCGGTGCGACCCGGATTTCGAGGTCGCCGCAGCGCCGGCTTCG
>JAJDES010000351.1 GCA_029259675.1 Planctomycetota bacterium | reverse complement strand
AGGCTCAAGCGACGCCGCCATCGAGCCGCAGCACGAGAGCGGTAACCGATGGGATTATGCGCGCGCTTGCTTGGCTCTGGCTTTGGTCTTCCTGGCGGGAGTTCGACCACTCGTTGGGGAAGGCTACTTGGCGCGCGGTGCGCAACATCAAAAGGCGGGCCGCAACAAGCTCGCCTTGACGGCCTTTGAACGAGCGCAACAGTTTCAACCTTTGCACGTTGGGGCGCCCCATCGCGCCGCACAAATTCACGCCGAGCAGCGGCAGAACGCAAAGGCCGAGGGACTCTTTCTGCGAGCGATTGAACTCGCACCGCGCCATGCGCGCTTTCGCTACCGCTACGCGGTCTTCCTCAACAATTTGGCGCGGCCCGAAGCCGCTCGCGAACAGTGTGCCCTGGCCTTGGAGTTGGATCCGCATTCACCGGACGAGGGCGACTTTTGCGCCCTGCATGCGGAAACCCTGGCCCGACTCGGGCTGCGCACTGAAGCGCTGTCGGAATTCGGGCGGACGATTGAAGTGAGCCCCGCGCTGCCGTCACGCTTTGCAGCAAACAACTGGAGCGTGCCCGTGAAGGGTCAAGCGCCCATCGATCTATTGCAGCTGGCACAGGAGCGAGCCGCGGCTCAGTTGGAGCGGGCGTCGCAACTCTTGCCCTATGAGAACAGGCGCTTGGGCAACCATATTGCGCGCGTCCTCAAGCAATTGGGCAGACCGGATTTGTCGCGCGCACACTTGCTCGCATTGGAACGGGCGAGCGGAAGGCGCGATGCCAGTCTGATCGGGTTGATGCGCGAGTTGGCGGCCGGCGAAGGGGAAGCCTTGAGTGGAGTCGGCGACGTCGCCGGGACGGGGGAGCCGGGCTCCGCAACACAAGCTGGAAGCGCGCAACGTTGGGATCAGGTCGCTCGCTTGGCCGGGCAACGCATCGAGGCCGGAAACGCTGCGGAGGTTTATGAATCCGCGCAGTCGGATTTGGCTCGCGCGCGCATGGATCTCTATTTTGATGACACCAGTTGGCGCGACCTGTTTGAGGCGCTCTACCTTTCGGCGGTGGCCGGCGGGCACGAGCAGGAGTGGCGCCGGGCTGCACGCGGGGTGCTGTACTTTTCGACCGATTCGAAGCGGCAAGCCTTCGCACTGAAGTGGGCCAAGCAGGAATTGGCGCAGGGCGACGGAGAGCAGGCGCTGAGCGCCTGCGCGCAATCCCTAGGGGGGCTCGACAACATGGATCGACCGGAAGATCGAGAGCGACAGGCGCTGGAATTGGCGCGACTGGCCAACCGAGCTTGCGGGGAACTATCAGCGGAGGAATTCATGCAGCGCGTGAAGGGCCTTGCCCCGGCGGACAGCGGCGGTGCCGGTCGGCGGCTGTTCCTAATTTATTGCTTGCTCGACCGGGCGGGTTCCGGGCCCGCTTTTGAATCTTCGGCCCGGGCGGAATTCGAAGCCTTGCGCCGGGAGCAACCGTTCGAAGGACCCTGGCTGTTCCAGAACCTGTAGCCGGCAAGCGTCCCGTGTGTGGCCACCGACTTGAGGCTTTGCACAGGGAGCCATCGTGGCGGTTGACGGGATTCCCATCACTAGCCTTGGGCCCCGGACGATGTTTCGAAAGCCGTCAGCGGAAGCTAGGCTGCGTTCCACGAAGTCGTGAACCCATGCAAAATCACATGATTCAGCCGATTCAATTGCCGTCAATGCGCCAAGTTCTGTGCGTGTGCGCCCTAATTAGTTTGGTTTCCTGCGCCGGGCCGGCTCGCGCCGATTTTGAGTACGCGTCCCACACGGGCCGATCGGAGGATGGAGAGGCGCAGCTGGAGGATGACGGCGGCAGCGTTATAGGGGCCATCCTGTGCTACCTGCCCAATCGCATCTTCGACCTCTTGGACATTGTTCGGGCCCGCGTGCGTGTGGGTCCCGGATTGGCCGTCGGTGTGCGCGCAACGGAATTGGCGGATGTATTTGTCGGTGGCTACACAAGCCTTTATGTGGGCTTGCCCGGCCCGCGCGGTCGCAGGGCTCTCAACTTGCCGGTTGGTTTTGACACCAACGGCGGCATTGAGGTCGGTCCGGCGGACCTGACGGCTGAAGACTCGGGGGGGGTGCACTACGGCGCGGCCGAGATTGGGCTCGGAGCGCAGGTTGCCATGGTCGGCGTCGACGTTGGTTTCGATGCCCTGGAAGTGGTCGATTTCATCGCGGGCTTCTTGTTCCTCGACTTCATGGATGACGATCTGTGAGCTGCATTCTGTGGCAGGTTTTGTGCCTGGTGCTGTAGCCGAGGCCCGTCCCAACTCAAGCTCAATGGAAACGCTGAATGGAAAGTTCGGGTGCAAATCGCCCGTGGTCACAGATGCGTGAGTCTCAGGGCGCGCAGCGTGACGAGCTTTGCGGACCAAACAAAGTGAAGTAGGTAAGCGGTGTCCAGGGGCCGATTGCAGGCTGTCCGTGCTCGAATTGGGATTGGGTTAGGATGGCGGGGCGAAGAGCCCGAGCGAACCCAACCCGTCCCACTTGCCTTGATTTTGTCCCTAACCCATTCGACGAATTCCAATTCGGGTATGGTCGGTCGCCGCGAATCGCTACGGCCTTGCCGTGCGGGACACGCGCAGGCGAACAATCGGGCTCGCCGGCGTGGATCCATGCAGGGTTTTCATACAGGATTTCCATGCGGGAAAGCCATGCTGCGAAGCCTGCGTGGATCGACGGGAGTTCGCCCGCCGGAGTCCCCAAGCTCGGTTTCCTCAAAATTCAAAGCACGAGGGATTCATTCCTTGCAGCCGGTGAGCCTGAGGCGGGGGAGTTCCCTCGCAGCACGGGGCTCCGCAAAGCTGTGATTGAATTCGCCAACGTGTCCGCCTCAGTCTCGCTTCATCCCATCTCCAACCGCCCCTCCCGAACGCCATGGTCCGAGTGACAGACGCGCCGAACACCGGTGTACCCAGTGCGCACAGAGCCGCATCCACACGTATTCGTTTCGCTGCCCTGACAAAGGCAGCCTCTTGCGCATGTCTGTTGGCTTGGGGGTTATCAGCGCGGCCCGCGGCCCAGGAAAGCTTGGCCGGTTCCAGCGGCGGTGGAAGTTTCGGTTTTGCGCCGGGCGCGGATCCGGGCGAACTTGCTGACGGAAGCTTGCTAGGGCGCAGCGCCAAGGGCATCCCCGGATTGTTGCGGCGGGAACTGGCGGGCGAGAGCTTGCCCGAATATCCCCACTTTCAATACGTGCGCAGTTTCCACGCCGGCGAAAACTTGCGCGTAGCTTTCGATCCGCAAACCCGGGAGGGCATTCCGGACGGACCCCACGATTTGTTTGTGGTCGAGGCCAAAAGTGCACGGGCGTGGGTTGCACAGCCCGCGCTGACGGATGTTCGCGGCGCATCCCAATCGATCGTGCTCAGCGGCGGCAGCATTGCCCAAAACATCTTCCTGGTGGACGAGGGCAGTTTGTCGGGTGACGCGGGCACGGGCTTTGGAGTGGCCTACGACATCGTCCTGGACGTGGACCAGAGCGGAACCCTTTCCCCGGGCGATGTGATTGACGGCGCGGCCAAGAACGGGGACCGGCCGGGGCTCTATGTCGTCCGCGATCCGATCCAAGCCGGACCACTGGATGTGACGGAGATTGATTACTCCGTTCCCGATGGCCCGCAGGCGGCCTTTCGATCGGAGAACACTTTCTATCCGACGAACATCGCGAGCATGGGCCAACTGCCGTTGGTTGTGATCAGTCACGGCAACGGTCACAACTACCGTTGGTACGACCACCTGGGCTTTCACCTGGCTTCCTATGGCTTCATCGTGATGAGCCATCAGAACAATACGGGGCCGGGGATCAATTCGGCATCGCTGACGACGATGACCCACACCGATGCGATCTTGAAGCACCAGGCTACGATCGCCGGAGGTGTCTTGAATGGTCACATCAATTCCTCGCGCATGGTTTGGTTCGGACACAGTCGCGGAGCGGAGGGCATCGTGCGCGCCTACGATCGGATTCTTACCGGAAACTACTCACCGACGGAGTACACGCATGAGGACATCGTGTTGCTCTCGAGTATCGCGCCCACGGACTTTCAAGGTCCGAATCAAACCAATCCGCACGATGTCAATTACAACCTGTGGACGGGCGGCGCGGATGGGGATGTTAACGGCTGCGCAAGTTGCAACTTGTGCCAAACCTTTCATTTGCACGATCGGGCGGACGGAACGCGCATGTCGGTTTACTTGCACGGAGCCGGTCACGGGGCCTTTCACAACGGGGGCGGTTCACTGGTCGCCAGTGGTCCCTGTCAAGTGGGCCGCAATGAAACCCATCGCATCATGAAGGGTTACATGATGCCGATGGTGCAGTACTTCGTGCGCGGGCAGCAGGCGGGCGAAGATTACTTTTGGCGCGACTACGAAAGCTTTCATCCGCCGACGGCTCCGCTCGACAATGCTTGCGCGGTGGTGGACCTGACCTACCGACCTGGAGTCGGTCCCGCTGACTTTGTCATCGACGATTTTCAATCGGAATTCTCTGCGGCGGTCTCCAGTTCGGGCGGCGCGCTGCTCTCGACAGTTGACGAGTATGCGGAGGGGCGCTTGGACGACGGCAACAGCAACTTTTCCGATATCGCGAGCGACAGCATGAATGGTATGACCTACGGCGGCCCCGGGGATGACACGCGCGGGTGCGTCTTTCAATGGTCAACCGACGGGCAGTCCTTGATCTTCGAATTGCCGGAGGGCGAGCGCGACCTGACGCAGTACGACTTTCTGTCCATGCGAGCCTGTCAGGTGACACGCGACTTTTTGACCAGTTCCGCCGATGCGCCTTTGACCTTCACGATTGGGCTGTCGGATGAAAATGGAAACTCCCAGCGCATTCACACGGGAGCCTTTGGGCCGGGTCTCGAGGAACCCTACCCGCGCTCGAGCTGTGGTTCGGGCTCCGGCTGGAGCAATGAGTTTGAAACCATTCGGATCCGCTTGACCGATTTCCAGCGCGACGAGTCCGCTTTGGATTTGTCGCAAGTTGAATCCGTGGGCCTGTTCTTCGGGCAAAGCTTCGGCTCGCGCTTCGGGCGCATTGGGTTGGATGACCTGATGCTGACCAAGGAGTGAATGGGCGCGGAATCGCTCAACTCGGCGACGAATGCGCGGCAAGTCAGGGACTCAACTGAGCGCCGCAGCGGACAGCACTGGACGGAACCATTTCTGACGGACTTAGAAACGAAACTATGAAACTTCGCACGATTGCATTGGGAACGCTCTTCAGCTTGGGCTTGGTGGCGTTGGCCGTCGGAACCTTGCAGCGCCGGGAAGGTGCTGCGCAAACGCAGCAGGAGGGCAGCGGGGCTCTGGCGAATTCGGCCGAGAGTTCTGCGCTGGAGCTCCCATCCAATCCAGGCCACCAGCCGGGTGCGGACTCAATGGGCGGCGGCGTGTACGGAGTGGTCGCCGCCACACCCTTTCGATTGAAGAGCGGCTATCGCCACGATTGGAGCGCCGAGAATCCGTATGTGAGCGGAGGCTGGCTGGTTGTGCTGTTAGTGGAGCCCAGCATGGTGCACCCGCGCCAGACACAGGAACCCGTCCTGATGGGTGGCGACATGCCCCTCGAGCGAATCAACCAAGGCGAGCTTTCGGGCCACGTGGTCGCCATCTTGCCCGCCAAGCTGGATGCCTCCGGTTTGCCGCCGGCCTTGGATTCGATCGAGTTTTACTTCGCAACGCCGCAGCTGCCCGAACAATTGGATCGCAGCCGCGCCGCCTTCGAGTTGGAGCGTGCGCAGCAAAAGGGCACGGTTCCCTTTGGAGCGGAATCCGTGTCCGAGGCCCGTGCGGTTGGTGGCCAAGCGCTCCAATTGCAGGGTCGGTTGGAGTTGATTGAGGCGGCGGCGAAATGGATTTCTCGCTTTGCTTCAGACGAGCACGAACTGGCGGAAATCCTCAGCAACCAGCGAGGGTGAACAGGGCGGCGCGCTCAGTTTGTTAGGGCAGCGGTTCGGCGTGCTGGCTGTGAACAAGTGCGGGTCTCGAATCGGTCCGTACTCAAATGGGGATTTCGGAGAGCGCAGGCACCCACGGGCTGCTCGGGAATTTTGGCGCTCGGCCGAGCAGGAAGCTTGGGAGGTGCCCTGCGGGCCAGATGCGGCGACGTGAATGGCCTCTTCCCTCATCCAGCGGCCCGACCCGTCCCGCTTAATGAAGCTCGCGTTGTTCGTTTTTGAGCAGTGGGGTACTCTTCGGGGTGTCCTTGCCGGGCCGGCGACTCGTCCTGAGGCAGCTGGCCAGGCCGCTCCAAGCGCGGAATCCCAAAATTATTTTGTGCGAACAGTTGGCGGACTTGCTCTCTCTTACATGCGCCAAGTTTGATTGAGCCCCCGCGCGGAGCGACTTGCAGCAGCAAGGCATGCGCCCAATGGAAAGACAACTTGCAGCCATCATCCAAGCAACCCGCGCCATCCTTCGTTCGAATGCGAAGCGATAAAGTTATTCACCCAGGCATGACCCAGCATCGCCCCCGCCACTTCGTCCGCGCCCTGCTCATGGCGCTGCTGGCTCTACCCGTCTCGGGCTATGCCCACGAGGATGAGTTTGGGGCCGCCAGCAATGAGCGCGATCTGATCAGCCAAAGCGCCTTCGTGCAAATCTTTGGCGATCCGGTCTACTTCCCACTCGAGCCCGCCCGCGACGG
>JAJDES010000036.1 GCA_029259675.1 Planctomycetota bacterium | reverse complement strand
AGGCCGGGCTGGCCGCAACCGTAGTTGCGGTTCGCTGCGTTGAAATGGGATGGGTGGAGGGGGGGCAGGCAGTCGCGAGCGCTTTTCGGCGCGCGAATCTAAGGGAATGTCCCTGTCGGGTATAGCCCTTATCCGGCCTCGCCGGCAGGACTACAGACGTATTCCCAGAATGACTCCTTTTCTGGTTTTGCGGCTATCGGGACTCGGCGCTGTTGTGAGACGGAGCAAGATTGGAGGGGCGTTAGGGTGGCTGGCAGAGGCTTTCGAGGGTGCGCTCGTCGCTGCCTGTGGATTCGCGGCCGGTGGTTGCGCGCCGCGCGATACGCCTGCGCGCCTCTTGGTTGCGGGAAATCAGCCGAGTTCGAACGCTTGGATCTAGCCCAGCTCCAATTGTCGCCGCGCATCCACTTCGCTTCTGTTGAGCGCCGCGGCGGCCTCATCGAGCGCGTGGCCCAAATCCCAACTCGAGTCAATCGCTCTGCGCACCTGGCGCAGCAGCTGCACGGCCATCCGCAGCGTGCGGCAAATATCGCCTGCGGGGGCCTCGGTGAGTTCTTGCAGGTCCTCAAAGCTGGCGCCCTCGCTCCACGCGATGACGGCCGGGGTTAAGCCCCAATCGGGTTGCTTGAGCGGGCTGGGAATTTTGAAGCGCGCTTCACGGCGCAGCAATCCCGCCACCATTTGCGAAATGTGCCGGCGCACTCCGCCGAACATTTTGGCCGGTACCCAAACCTCATTTCCGCGCCGGCGCTCCTCGTGAATCAGGCCCACAAAAATGACGGCCAAGGCTGTGGGGGGCAAATTCTCTAGGGCGCCCCGAAACAGCATCTCCGTAATTTGCAGTTCATAACCGTAAATCAAGCAGGCCACATGACCGCGCGGAGTCAACTGCTCCGAGTTCTCGATGTAGTTGAGATCCTCTAGCAGCGCCAAGTGAGAATCGAGCAGTCGCCGTTGTCTGCGCCTGTTCCGCTCGCGAGCCTTTTCATTCTTGGCCCGATGCTGGAATTGGTTGAATGATTTTTCCCAGGCTTCGTGCAGGCGTTCGCGACCGAGTCGTTCAAGCAGGTGCAAAATGGACGAGTAAGCCAATCGGAATCGACTCTCAACGGGCTCTGAGCGTCCTGAAAGAATGCGTTCCACCGGAGCTTCCATTAAGTCGCGTTCGCCAAGGTAGGAAACGACTAAGCCCTCCTTGTCGATTCCTTGGCGCCCGGCTCTGCCGGCCATCTGCAGGTAGTCGCGCGTGCGCAAATAATCAAAGCTGACGCCGTCGAACTTTTTGAGCGAATGGAACACCACCGTTCGCGCGGGCATGTTGATACCCAAGGCAAAGGTTTCGGTGGTAAAGAGCAGTTTGAGTAGCCCGGACGTGAACATGCGCTCGACCAGCTCTTTGTGCGCGGGCAGCATGCCGGCGTGGTGGTAGCCGATTCCCGCCGAGGCCAAACTGAAGATTTCGCCCTTTAGCTCGCCTTCGTCCAATTGAAACAACTGCACCAATTCGCGCTGTAGCGCCTGCATCTGATCGAATTCGGCATCGCTGAGTAAGTGCCGATGGCGATTGCGATTGGCCAACCTTTCGCAGTCGCGGCGACTGAACGAAAATACGAGCGCCGGCAACAACTCCTTTTGCGACAACTCGTCCAGCAAGTGCGCAACGTCATCGATGTCGTCGCTGCGTTTGAATTTGGGGCCGCGACCGGAGCGTTTGTCCTTGCGCTTGCGACTTTTGGCCAAGCCACCTTCGCGCTCGCGAACTTGTTTGATGCGGTGGATGTCGAACAAGCCTGTGCGCCGGCGATAGAAGCGATGCACCAAAGGTACGGGGCGGTCTTCGGAGCGAATGACCTCGAGCGGGTGCGGGCGAATCTCGCGAATCCACGATCCGACTTGATCAATGTTCTCGATCGTCGCCGACAAACAGATGAAGCGAATCGAGGGTGGGGCAAAGATCAGCGACTCCTCCCAAACGGAGCCGCGCTCGACGTCATCCATGTAGTGAACTTCGTCGAAAACGACGTATTCGATGTCGTCCAATCCGCGCGGGTTTTCAAATATTGCGTTGCGCAATATCTCCGTTGTCATGATCAGAACCTGAGCTCCGGGTGCGATCGTGACGTCGCCGGTCATCAGTCCCACGTCGACGCTGGGGTCGTCGCGAAAGTCGCGGTACTTTTGGTTCGAAAGGGCCTTAATCGGAGCGGTGTAAATGCACCGACGCCCGCGCCGGACGGCATCTTCGATGGCGTATTCGGCCACGAGGGTCTTGCCCGCGCCGGTGGGCGCGCTGACGAGCACATTGGCTCCGCTGCGCACAGCGGCGACCGCCTGAATCTGAAAAATGGAAAGCTGATAGCCCTTCCAATGGGTCACGCGATCGGTTTCCTCGTTTTGCTGCGGATCGCCTTGATTTGGGGCCATGGCGCGCATCCTGCATTCCCACCGGCCTTCGCGCCAGCGTCGCTGGGGGAGCCGAGCGCGATTGGGGGATCTCGCTCGGATCCCTTGCCGGCTTCGAAGCGGAGCTCTTGTGAGTGAACGTTCATGTCCGCCTTGCAGCCGAAACAGGGCTCGAATGGCGCGCGATTCGAATCGGGGGGTTTTCTTCGCGTTGCGACGAACCTGGGTCGAAGCGCAAGTAAGCCGGGTCAGGAGCTTGGAATCCCGCGCAGGAAGCGTTATCTAAATAGAGCGCTATTCGACTCCCCGCCCACAAGATGTAGGCGAAGTTGCTTCGAATGGATTTACTGCACGCAAGCCCCCGTGCACTTACAGCCAACCTGGCGTTTTGCGCCGAGCCCCCGAGTTGACATGGATCGCAGCATGGATCGCAGCAGGAGTTCAGCTCCGCAGTCGTCCGCATCACAAGACGAAGCGCGGCAGCGGCAACTCGCACATCTCAAAGTACTTTCTCGGCTGCTCGGACATGAGATGCACGCCCAATCGGGACCCCGCATCGCCCTCAGTCGCGACGAGGTAGCTGAAATCCGAACTTGCCTCGATCTGTTCATCGAAGAGGCGATGGAGCAGCGCAGCGATCTGGGAGTCAATTTGACCTCAGTTGAGTCCCAGCCGGTTCAGCTGAGGGTCAACTAGGACCAGGGGCCGAGCGTGGCCCGTGCCGTTCAGCTGGATTTTTCCAGCATCGGACCCGACCCCCATTCACCCGGGGGTGGGCGCAGGAGCAAAAAGGGGCGTTCTGGCTCGCCTTGGTTCCTGCGGACCCTCTTGCTTGCCCTGGGCGCGGGGGGAGCCTGGTACCTGGGGCGCGCGCGGGAAGAGGTGCGCGCGGCGGGTTTCCAGTTGATTGAAACCGATCGCTCGCGTTTGGACGGGGGCCGAACCTGGAGGGATGGGCGCTGGGAAGCTGAATTGAGCGCGCACTTGGCCGCCATGGCTCCCTTCGAGGCGGACTCGACTGGTGCCCGCGAAGCCCTTCGCGCGTGGTTGAGCGAGCTTTCCTTCCTAGCTGAGGTCGGCGAAGCGGAAGTGCTTTGGCCCGATGGCTTGCGCATTGCCGTGCGCTTTCGCAGCCCGGTCGCGGCGGTCTCCTGTTCAGGCGGGTATCGATTGGTGGCCAGCGACGGCACTTTGCTTTCGGGTCTTTGGACAGCGCCGCCGGCCATCGGGGAGCGCTACTTGCCCGTAATCGGTCCGCTTGGCCCGGACTTCGACCGCAGCATCCCGGGCGACAAGTTGCGTGAAATCCACCACCAAGATGCTTTGGACGTGGCTCTTTCCATGTGGGAGCACCTTGGGAGCGAAGAGTTCAATCTTTTGGGTCGCATCGCAATCGACGCCAGCCGCGGGCGCTCGGGCTCGGACCGCGAACCCGGTGTGAGGCTGCTGCTCGAGGGCGGGCGCCGTGTATGGTTCGGGCGTTCGCCGGCCACGAACGAGCCGGGCAGCGTGCCGATCCATTTGAAGTGGGCCGGCCTGTCGCGCGCGATGCAATTGCTCGACGAAGCAGAGCACGGCGCGGAGGAGCAAAGCGATTGGAGTTTGCTCGATTTGCGATGGGATGTTCCCGATCTTTACGGCCTGGAGGAGGCCAACGAGTTGCTCTCGAGTGAAGTTGGCCCCGAGCAATCCGTTGGGCTGGATCGTTAGACCCCGGTTCTTGAACGAAAAGCGGCCGGGCTCGTTAGCCCTGTGGCGTGGACGCGCCCGCAGTGGCGCAGTGTGCACGTAGGATCCGAGACCATGGACCCCAAGCCAGCGCCGAACCCCAATCCGGCTCGCACTCAACCTGCAATCGCCGTTCGAAGCGACGGGCCGCTGATGGGCTCCGGCCCGCTGGTCGCGGCTGCCCTATTGAGTTCCTGTTGTTTGGCCTTGAGCGGGCCATGGTGGCCGGGATCGAGCTTGGCGGCCGCCCTGCTGCCATGGGTCTTGCTGTCGGGATTGCCCTGTGCCGGCATGCGTACGGGTGAGTTGGCGCTGGCCCTCCCGGCCTGTGCGGCGGCGGCTCGCCTGGATTGGGCCCAGGGTGCGACCGGGCTTGAGCTGCTGCGCGTGGGCGCGGTCGGCACTCTACTGTGCCTCTTGCTTGCCCACGCCGCGAGATTGGCGTCGGCCGGCAGTCGCAATGGTTCACCCGCCTCATTCAATAGCTGGGTGCATGCCTTGCTTTGGTGGCTGCTGATTCCCGTGGCTCCGGCGTTTGCGATTTTGGCTCAGTTGGACGGTGGCGTCGACACAAGCACAGCGCATTGGCTGACGAGCCTTGGGCCCGTCGCTTGGCTTTTGGCCCCGATGGGATCCGTTGCCATGCCACTGGCGGGAGCCGCTCTGATCTGGGGCTTTGCAGCTGGGAGGGTGACGGGGCACGGCGGCCCAGTGACCGCACTTCTGGCACTGGCCATTCCAGCTGCTGCGCAACATTCGGCGCTGGTGCCGATGGAAGTGGTGCTTGAGGGCCCGCTGGAGGCTTGCAGCGCGACGCTGGTTGGCGGGGGCCGGACCCATTTGCGTTTGGAGTTGAGCGGAGGCGAGCGCGTGCAGCTCGAATTGCCCATGGATCCCGGACCGCTCTTGCCCGGCAACGCGGTGCCCGCTGCCGCGCCCACCTTCGAGGTCCAAGGAGCGGGCTCAGCGAGTTTCAAGGGCTGGAACTCCGAACTCGACCAGCGTTGGCGCGCCCTGCCCACGACACTTCGCAATCGCAGTCGTCCGCCCATGGCGGGCGATCGGGTGCGTCCGCATCCGGCACTCATGCCCTTGCTGTTGGCCAGCGCCCTGTTGGGCTGGACCATGCGCGCGAAGCGGGGCCGCTCATTGATCTTCGGTGTCGCGGCCGGCGCGGGGCTGTGGGGGCTGACGCCGCGCGTGGAAGCGAGTGGAGCTTCGATCCTCGAGGGCGACAAAGATGCTTCCACTTGGATCGAAGTCGAAGGCCGGCGCGGAGGATTATCCGTTCATCCGGGCCAATTGCTGCGCCTCGAAAGAGGGTCCGGCGAGCCGTTGGATTGGCGCGTCGAGGGAGAGCGCGCGGGGTCCATGGTGTGGAGCGTGGAAGGGGGAGGGAATCTGCTCCTTTTCACGGAGCGCAGTGACCTGGGCCCACTGAGTTCCGATCGCAATGACGGCCTCGACCTGGCCGAGTTTTGGATTCGCGGCTCCGGACTCCAAAAATGGTGGTCGGGCGGGCCCTGGCCTCGTTTCCAACCCTTGGATGAGATCGGGCTTTCGGAGTCGGGAGCTGGCGGGTCGGAGGAGCGAGCGTCCACTGGCACGGCAGCTCCCCCCGGCTGGCTCGTCAGCGGTCTGCCCATGGGGCGAGGGATCCTCCTGGGCCGAGCAGAGCCCGCCTTGGGCCG
>JAJDES010000350.1 GCA_029259675.1 Planctomycetota bacterium | reverse complement strand
GTCGATTTCGTCGAAAACCAAAGTTCGACCACCCTCGCCGCCCAGGGCCCTGCGCAGGGCCAAGAGCACGCGCGCAGCTTCTCCGCCCGAAGCCACATGGGAGAGCGGCTTGGAGGGTTCTCCGGGATTGGCCGCGAGTTGAAAGACGACGCGTTCGCAGCCGTTCGGGCCGAAGCGTTCGAACTCTTCCGCGTCCTGGGCGGGATCTTCGGCGGCGTTCGGTGAAGCGGGTTCCACGCGCGGCAAAACCTGAACTTCAAACTCGGCGCGGCCGAGGCCCAAATCGCCCAGAGCGCGATTGACCCGGCGCACCAACTCGGGAGCGATTTTGCGCCGCGCACGCGAAAGCTTGCCGGCCGCCTCCGCCATCGCCTTGCGCGCAGTCTTCAACTTGCCGTCCAAACCGGAGACGCTTTCCTCGCGCTTCTCTAGTTCTTCAATTTCCTCCTCGAGTTCGGCGTGGTGCTCAATCAGCGCGGATAGCTCCATGCCGTATTTGCGCTCCAATCGATCCAGTTCAACCAAGCGTTCTTCGATCTCCTCTAGGCGATTGGGATTGAGTTCGACCTCCTGCGCAAAGGACGTCATGCGCGAACAGGCGTCCTCTACATGGGCGGAGGCATTGCGAAGCGCGCACAAACTCGCCTCCAAAGCCGGGATCTCCTCGCGCCAACGATCCAATACGCGCTCGGCCATTTGCAAGCGCTCCAACGCCGCGTTGTCGTCCTCGCCGAGGGAAGCAACCATCTTCGAGAGATCGCGCGTCAATTCGCCGGCATTGCGCAAGAGAATGCGTTCCTCGAGCATTTGCTCGCGCTCGCCCAGCTCCAATTCCGCGCCTTGCAATTCCGCAAGTTGAAAGCGGCGATCCGACAGGCGGCGCTTGCGATCGCGACGACCCGCCATCAGTTCCGCCCGTTGTTCGGCCAAACGGCGCGCCTTCGAACGCGCGCGGCGGTAGTTGTCCAAGGCCCCTTCCGGCAATCCGCAGGCGTCCAACAATCGCAATTGCTCCGAGGCCAGGAAGAGGCGTTGATTTTCGTGCTGACCGTGCAGCTCAAGCAGCAGCGGAGCCAATTCGCGCAGCGCGCGCAGGGTCACCGGGCGATGATTCACATGGGCCCGCGTGCGACCGTCGGCCCCAAGCGAACGACCCAACACCAACTCGCGCGCCTCGCCCTGGGATTCATCTTCCTCTTCCTCCCAATCGGCCAAAACTTCGGGCATGTGCTCTTCCAGCCAACGCTCGGCCACGCGCGCGCCCTCACCTTCCAAATGGAAGCGGCCTTCCACTCGAGCGCGCGGCGCACCGCTGCGCACCCATTCCGCCGGACCGCCGCGCGGGCGATCGCCGAGAAGCGCACTGAGCGCGCCCACCAAGAGACTCTTGCCCGCACCGGTCTCGCCGGTGATGGCGTTCAAGCCGTGGCCGAAGACGAGGCTGAGCCGCTCGATCAGGGCCAAATCGCGAATGGAAAGTTCGACAAGCATCTCCGCAGAGAATCGCACGCCGCCGCATCCGGTTTCAACGGGAGTTCGATTCGTTTCGAACAATCCCTGTGCGCTGGGAACAAGAGCCCGTTCCCGCAGGCAACTTATGATCCCGAGATTTCTGCTCGGGGCACCGAAAAGCCCCGCCTACTGCGGCCGCTGGCACTCGGACAACAACCGCCTGAGGTCCGCGCGAGCGTGCTCGGGCATATCCGCCAAGAGCGCGCGCCGAAATTCGCCCGCCGCCAGCTGGCGTTTGCCCTGTCCCAACAAGTCGCGGCCTCGACTGGCGTGCAGAACCGTTCCGGCACCGACCTGATACGGCAGCTTCTCAATCCGCAGGATTTCGATCCAAGGCTCGTTGAGCAGTACCGCCCCGATGCGCCCGCGTATCAGGAAGCGCTCGTATTGTGTCGCCTGGGCGAGCACCATGGCCTCGGCACTGCCGCGACGAGCAAATAGATAGGGTGCGGAATTGTGGTAATCGGCCGGATCCCACATGAATTGGCCGTCGCCCCAGGCGTGAATGCCGAGGTACTCGGCGCTGGAAAAGCGGCTGAGCCAGGGATTCTGAGCTTCGCCCAAGCGATCGAATTGAATGACTAGTTCCAACTCGTGGCCGAGGTAGGGACTGCAGCGCTCGCGCAATTCCACCAAGCCGACCACATCGGGCTCGGGGGACTGGCCGCCCGCAATGGGCAGCGTGAGAAGCAGAATCGTGCTGAGGTCGGCGAGACGCATGACCTCCTTGGTATCGGCAGCTGCGCCACAGCCCTGGAGCCCGCAACGGCCACAAACTGACTAACTTGCGTGGTGTTCTGTGCGCTCCGGATACGCGCAACCCCTTTCATGCAATCAACTTGCATCTTCGCCTCGTTGTAGCAGGCCCTCCGAAATGGCCCCAACTGCCCCATCACCCTCGAAGCGCGTCTCCCTGCCGCTCAGCAGGGCATCCAGCCCCTCAACCCCCCGAATCCTGACGCGCAACACCACGGAACATAGTCAGTTCACAACGGCCACAGCCCTGGATTGGGCCCTAAAGGGCGCTTTTCCCGCCCACAAGCACTTCCACCAATTCCAGCTGATCGCCCTGGAGCACCAGCACGTCCGCCCTCGCACCGGCCCGCAAGGAACCGCGCTGCTCCTCCATACCGAGGTTTTTAGCCGGCGAAAGCGATGCCATGGTCAGGCCTTCTTCGATCGAAAGGACGCCCCTGGCCACGAGCCCGCGCAGGGCCTCCAATTGGCCCAGTGCGGATCCCGCGAGCTGGGGCGCGTCGCGCTCGTCGCTCACGGGGTAGTAGGCCGCGCCGGAACGAATTTCGTGTTCGCGTCCGTGCGCGTGGAAGTGATCGCAGCCCGTGCCGGCTCCCGCCAGGGCGTCACTGATCAAGCAAAGACCGTCGGTTCCGCGCGCCGCAAGCGCCAGTTCAAAGGCTTCGGCCCCCACGTGCACCAGGTCACCGATAATTTCCGCACGTCGAACTCCCCCGGTTAAGGCGAAGCCGGCCAAACCGCCCTCGCGGTGGTGCCAAGGTGACATGGCGTTGAACAAATGTGTCGCGTCGCAGTTTCCGTCCCCAGCTGCGGCGCGTGCTTCGGCATAGGTCGCTCGACTGTGCCCAAGGGAAACGCGAATGTCGCAGCGTTTGAGTTCAGCAATCAATTCACCGCTTCCCGCGAGTTCCGGTGCGAGGGTGACCACTCGAACTCCGCGTCCGTCGCCACCCAAGATGGCGCGCAGGGAAGCCACCGAAGGCGTGGCCAATAGCTCGCGGGGCAGGGCTCCCGCCGCCAGCGGATTGACAAAGGGTCCCTCTAGGTGAACACCCAAGGCAACCGCCCCGGCGGAGCACGCCTGCGCGCTCTTCCACACGGATTCTGCGTGGGCACCCAAACGCTCCGGATGGTCGGGGAAAAGCGTCGGCAGGAAGGCTGTTGTTCCCGCGCGCGCCAGGGCTGCTCCCATGCCCTCCAAATCCGTTAACGGATCGGCCCCGCCGAAGCCGTGAATGTGCAAATCGATCAGGCCCGGGGCAATTATCGGCGCCGTGCTGTCGAGCTCTCCCTCGAGCACGACTTGCGCAATTCGATCGCCCGCAACTTCCAGCCACCCAGGTTGCAGGGCGCCCTCGATGAGCAGCCGGCCGCGCAGCACTCGGTCAGCACTCACGCTTCCTCCCCAGATCCATTGCTTGGACTTTTCAGCGAGAGATACCAAAGCGCACTGGTGCCGTACTCGCGCAATTCGGCGTCCAATTCGGGAAAGTCGAGCTCTGAAATTTGGCCGCGCGGAGCGTGGAATACCAACTCTCCGCCCGGCTCCATGGCCGTTCGCAAAATGCTGTGCACAGCCTCCATCAGCTTGCGGCGAGTATCCCCGCGCTTCAACAGCGGATAGGGCGGGTCAAAAAAAGCCAAATCGGCGCGGGCCCCGTCCAACGGCGCCCAGGCCTGGGACGCAAGGGCATCACCGCGCAGCGCTTCGGTGCGATCCCCGGCACCCAGCTCGCGGCAATTGCGAGCCAAGATTGTGTGTGCGCGGGCATCCTTTTCGACCAAACGCACCGCCTGCGCGCCGCGGCTGACAGCTTCG
>JAJDES010000349.1 GCA_029259675.1 Planctomycetota bacterium | reverse complement strand
AATGTTGGGTAGCAACTCGCGCACGCCCTCCGCCAGTAAATCACCCTGGAGAGATTCACTCTCAAGAGTTTGTTCGCGAGCCGCGATATTTGGGGCATCTGCGAGGCCGGCCGCAAAGCTTTGCTCCAACTCGGAAAGATTGGACGCCACCACCGGGCTTGTGGCAAAGCCTGCGGCAGCCGGTTGCGTCGGATCCCCTTGGGTGCAGGAGCTGGAGATGAAGAGCAGCAGCGCCAGGTTGGTATTAAATCGATGAGCGGTTGTTCGCATGGAGTCTGACTGGATTGGACTTGGGTTGTGGTTGTCCGCTCATTTCCGGGTGCCTGATTCGAATGGTTGCAGGAGCGTGGAGCCGCGCCGCCAATCGAACCCGACCGGCCGCTGACTTGCAGGACTCGGATGCGCTGCTTGTCCGCGGCCATTGGGCTATGGGGCTATCCGGCCTGCACTCATCGGTCACCAGACTCTAGGGAGCCGGCATCGCTTGACCAACTTTGGAGTGCGAACGTAGGCTCTTTGCCCGCCTATTCCTGCCGAGGCCGTTGATCGGACCCGGGCCTTGCGCGCCGGCGAATCGCGCAGCTCTGGCTCGGACTTTGCTCCGGCCGCACAGGAATCACTGAGACCCACAGACCGAGAGGTATATCCGTGCAACTAGCCCAACGCATGTCCCGCCTGGGGACAGAGTCCGCATTCAAAATCCTGGCCCGCGCCAAGGCGCTGGAGGCCGAGGGGCGCGACATCATTAACTTGGGTATTGGAGCGCCCGATTTTCTGACGCCCAAGAATGTGGTCGAGGCCGGCAAGCGCGCCCTGGACGAGGGGTTTCACTTTTATACGCCGGCCAAGGGCCTGCCCGATCTGCGCCAGGCCGTGGCCGATGACATCGCCAAGTACCGCAATGTCCAAGTCGACGCGAACAATGTGATGATCGTGCCCGGCGGCAAGCCGACGATGTTCTTTGCCATCTCCATGTTCGGCGAAGCGGGCACGGAGATTTTGTACCCCAATCCCGGCTTCCCGATTTATGAGTCGATGATCGAGTACAGCGGGGCCAAGGCCGTACCGATCGAGTTGCTCGAATCCAGTGGCTTCGCCTTCGATCCCGATCGCGTTCTTTCGCAGATCAACGATCGTACGCGACTGGTGATCATCAATACACCGGCCAATCCCACCGGCGGCGTGCTCGAACGCGATGCGCTGGACCGCTTTGTGGCCGGCATGGAAAAGTTTCCGCATGTTGCGATCCTGGCCGATGAGATTTACTCGCGCCTTTTGTATGACGGGCTCGAGCACGTGAGCTTGCTCGAGTACGAATCGATCAAGGACCGCACGATCCTCTTGGACGGTTGGAGCAAAACCTATTCGATGACCGGTTGGCGGTTGGGCTACGGCGTTTGGCCGGCCGAGTTGATCGATCACGCCGAGCGCTTGCAAATCAACAGCAACTCATGTCCCTCGGCTCCGGTGCAGGTGGCGGGCATCGAAGCTTTGACGGGACCCCAGGATGATGTCGAAGTCATGCGCAAGGCCTTTGATGAGCGGCGCAAGATCATTGTCGATTTGCTCAATGACATTCCCGGTTTCTCGTGCGTGATGCCCAAGGGCGCTTTCTACGCCTTTGCCAATGTGACCGGTACGGGCATGACGGCCAAGGCCGTTGAGGAATTGCTGCTGAACGAAGTCGGCGTAGCCACCGTCGGTGGAACCAGTTTCGGTCATTTGGGCGAAGGCTACGTTCGCTTCAGTTATGCCAGCAGCACGGAAAACATCCGCGAAGCTCTGAAGCGCGTGAAGACTTGCCTGCAGGCCAAATTGCAATCGACTTGATGTCGGGCGCGCGCAGCCGGCAATTGCGTCGCCGCTTCAGGTCTGTGCGCGCGACTCTTTTTCTTGCTGCGCGTTGCAATGTGTGAGCCTCGCGCAAGAGGCTCTTCGTTCCACTTCGCCAGCCGCACAACCCATGGCCGATTCAACTCCCTTCACCGCGGACTTTCGAAGTGACACGGTGACCAAGCCCACGCGCGAAATGCGCGAGGCGATGCTGACGGCATCGGTGGGCGATGACGTGCTGGATGGCGATCCCACCGTGGGCTTGCTTGAGCGCACGGCGGCCGAGTGGCTTGGCAAAGCCGGGGCGCTTTACGTTCCATCGGGGACGATGGCCAACCAAATCGCCATGGGGTCCTGGGGGCGTCACGGGGATGAGGTCATTTTGGAGCGCGGCGCCCACATCCTGGCCTACGAGGCGGGGGCTCTGGGGCGTTTGCACGGTTTGCAATCGGTGACGCTCGAGGGGAACAACGGTGTCCTCGATCCCGAGCTGGTGCGCGCCGCCATTCGGCCCGATTTCATTCACTGTCCCAACACAGCCGCCATTTGCGTCGAGCAAACGCACATGGGGTCCGGCGGTCGCGTGCTGCCGCTCGATAATTTGACGGCCATGGGCGCCATGGCGAGGGAGTGCGGCATTGCGTTGCACATGGACGGCGCGCGTCTGGCCCATGCGGTTGTGCGCAGTGGTCACTCGGCCGCGGACTTTGCCGCCTGCGCCGATTCGGTGTCCCTGTGTCTATCCAAGGGCCTGGGCGCTCCCGTCGGCTCGATCATTGCGGGCGACGAAGCCTTCCTGGAGCGCGCGCGGGTGGTGCGCAAACAATTGGGTGGTTGGATGCGCCAGGCGGGGCTTCTGGCCGCGGCCGGATTGCTGGCCCTCGAGCACGGCGTGGAGCGCCTTGCCGAAGATCACGAGCTCGCGCGCGAACTGGCGGGGGCCTTGGATGGCAAATTCGGGCTTTCTTGCCCGCCAGAAGGTGTGGAAACCAACCTGGTTCTGGTGGAGCTCCAGGACACGCCGATCGACGGTCCGGAGCTCTGTACCCGGCTCGCGGAGCACGGAATCGGAGTTTTGCCGCTCAAACCGAGACAACTGCGTTTTGTGGTCCACCGCGATGTCTCCGGCAAACACGTGCAAGCGGCTGTGGCAGCCCTAGAGGCAATCCTGACTTCGAGGCTATCCTGAGGGTCCCACGACTCGGCGGGGGTCGAGCTCCCGCCCCCAAAATCTCTTCAACTGACTTTTCTCCAAGGGGCCGAATTTCGGTCCATTCCATGGGGCGCGACGACGCGCCCATCTAGCTCTCGAGCCAAGTTCCGTGGCCGCTTTGCGCGCCGCTGAACCCGCTCCACCAACCCGACTTGAGCGCTGCCGCGTTCACTGCAACTCCCCATGGGCATTTTCAAGGCCTACGACATTCGCGGACTCTTTCCCTCCGAGCTTGACGCCGAAATCGCACGCAAGATCGGCAACGCCATGGTGCGCTTGCTCGGTGCCAAGCGCTTGGTTGTGGGGCAGGACATGCGCACCCATTCGCCCGAAGTTGCGGATGCGGTGACGGAGGGCATGCGCGACGCCGGCTGTGATGTGATTCGCTTGGGCCTGGCCTCGACGCCGATGACCTATTTCGCCATCGGCTCCCTGGAGTGCGACGGCGGGTTGTGCGTAACGGCCAGCCACAATCCGGGCGAGTACAACGGAATGAAGTTGTGCCGCGCCGGCGCCAAGCCCATCTCCGGTGCCAGCGGCATCGTCGAGATCGAAAAGATGTGCAGTGAGCCCTACCCCGATGTGGCGGCCGCGCGCGGATCGGTTGAGGAAGTCGATTTGCTTGGGGCCTACACCAAGCACGTGCTCAGCTTTGCCGCCGTTAAGGGCGACATCCACGTGGCCATCGATGCCGCCAACGGCATGGCCGGGCATACGTTGCCCGGAATCCTGGCCGGACTGACGACGGTTCGCGCGACGTCCGTGCTGATGGAGCCCGATGGGAACTTTCCCGTGCACGAGGCCAATCCGCTCAAGGAAGAGATCTTGGATTACCTGCGCCCGATCGTGCGCGAATCCGGAGCGCGCCTGGGCGTGGCTTTCGACGGAGATGCCGATCGCTGCTGCTTTTTGGACGAAACCGGGGCGACCGTCGGGGCGGATTTGATTACGGCCTTGTTGGCCAAGGACTTTGCAGAGTCCGGGGACAAGGTGCCGATTGTTTACGACCTGCGCTCAAGTTGGGTCGTGCAAGAGGAAATCAAGAAGTTCGGTGGTGTGCCCATTCGCGATCGCGTGGGGCACTCCTTCATTAAGGCCACCATGCGCGAAAAGGGAGCTGTCTTCGGCGGTGAACTGTCCGGGCACTTCTACTTCGCGGAAAACTTTGTTTGCGACTCGGGTGTCATCGCCATGGTCAGCGTGCTGAACCTTTTGACCAAGCCGGAGAATCAAGGCCGCGCATTCAGTGAGCTGGTGGAGGATTTGCGGCGCTACCACTCGACCGGAGAAATCAATTTCCGCGTGCCGGACAAAGAAGCGGCCATAGCCATGCTCAAGGATCGCTTCAGTGCTGGTCGACAAGATGAACTCGACGGCATTACCGTCGAATTCGGAGGACTGGACGACCCCGATTGGTGGTGGTTCAACGTACGCGCCTCCAATACCGAACCGCTCCTGCGACTGAACTTGGAAGCCAAACAAGCAGCCACCCGCGATGCCAGACGCGACGAGCTGATGGGGCTTCTGGGCCAACCCGTCTAACCCAAACGCGCTTGAGGCATCCTTCGTGAAGCAAAAGCCGACGACCTCCCACTCCCGAAGAACTGCTGCGATTGTGCTCCTCGCTTGCGTGGGCCTTTTCGTTAGTTGCGGATCGAGAGTTCGAAAATCAGGGGATGGTCGCGGCCTGGACCAGAACGACGCGCAGCTTCGAGACGATGACCGTGCCGAGGG
>JAJDES010000348.1 GCA_029259675.1 Planctomycetota bacterium | reverse complement strand
CGTGCTCGCGGTGATCAATCGGAGTGGGCGAAGGCTTGGAATGATCGTAGAGAAAGGCCGTGATGTAGTAGCGCCCCTCGAGCAGCGGCAAGGGACCAAGTTCCATGCGTAGGGCTCCGGTCTCGCCCTTTTGGATGCTCTCGATTTCCAGCGGGTTTTCATTCCAAAGGTGGTTGCAGCCGTTGATGTAGGTTCCATCGGCGCGATAAAGCCCCACGCCGAAGACCGGCTGCTGCACGGTTTCGCGCGCGCGGTAGCCGAGTCGAACGCTGAACGGTTCTCCCGTGCGGAACACTTGGGTGCGTTCACCGCCCTCGCCCAAAACTTCCACGTCCTCCACGAGGATTTCACCGGAGCCCCAGCGCGGATAGCTGCTTTCGGGGATGCCCTCGCCTTCGATCTGTTGCTTGCTGCGAGCTTGGGCGCGCTTGAGATAAACGTCGGCCACTTTTTCGGCCGAGCCCTGCTCCACGAGCTTGCCGCCGTCCAAGTAAATCACGTGCTGGCAGATCGTCTTCACGGCGCCCATGTCATGGGAGACAAAGACCACCGTGCCGCCCGCATCGCGGAAGCGGTTGAGGCGGTCCATGCACTTGCCTTTGAAATACTCGTCACCGACGGACAGGGCCTCGTCAATCAGCAATACATCCGGTTCGACGCAGGTGGCCACGGAGAACCCAAGTCGCACATGCATGCCCGAGCTGTAGGTCTTTACCGGGCGATCAATGAAGGTACCCAACTCGGCGAATTCGATAATCGCTTCTGTGCGTTCGGCAATTTCCTTTTCGCCCATGCCCAGGATCGAACAGGACAGACCGATGTTTTCGCGACCTGTAAAATCGGGGTGGAAGCCGGCGCCCAATTCAATCAAGGACGTCACACGACCCTTGACGGATACCGAGCCTTCGCTGGGATTGGTGATGCCCGAAAGCAGCTTGAGCAAGGTGCTCTTGCCCGCTCCATTTTCGCCGATGATGCCGATCGTCGTTCTGCGCGGCAGGCTGAGGGAAACATCGCGCAGGGCCCAAAAGGGCTTGAAGCGCGGACCGCCAGGCAGGCACAGGTCGAACAGGCGTTGAATCGGCTTGGCGTAAAGCTGATAGACCTTGCCCAAGCCCTGGGCCACGATCACAGCTTCCTCAGTACCTTCGGTGCCCACGGGTGAGCTCGTTTCAATCGGCGTATCCATGATTGCTAAAGCAAGTCCGGGAAGCGCCGTTTGTGGCGTTCGAAAAAGGCCGCTCCCAGGGCAAAGAGCACGAAGGCCAGGAGTCCGAAGCGCCCGAGCAGCCAGAAGTCCGGCCACTCGCCGCGCAGAATGATTGTGCGATAAATTTCGAGCAACCAGGCCATCGGATTGAGCTCAAGCATGAATGCGAAGCTCAGTTCTTCACCCGGCGCCCAGGGCAAGGGCACTTTCTTGGCAATCAACATGTCCGGCGGGTAGAAGACCGGAGTGCCGAACATCCACATCAAGGTGCCCACACCGACCATTTGGTGGACGTCGCGAAAGTAGATATTCACCGCCGAAAACAAATAGCCCAGGCCAATCGAAAAAACGCCCTGCAGGACGATCACCAGGGGCAGAGCCAAGTAGGCCTCCGTCGGCCAAATCCCCAGCACAACACCCGCTCCGAGCAATACGATCGGAAAGCCGATCAGCATGTTGATCAAGGCCGATGTCGTCAGGTACACGGAGAAGACCTCCGATGGAAAGACGACCTTTTTGATCAAGTTGGCATTGTCCACCAACGAACTTGTGATGCGCGATAGGCACTCGGCGTGGGCCTGCCAAGCCAGGATGCCGACTAGCATGAAAAAGGATGTCTCGACCGGCGTGGCCTTGTCGTTCCAGCGCGACTTGAAGATCAAGCTGAAGACGAACATGAACACGATCAAGTACATGAACGGCACGACCACGGACCAAAAGAAGCCCAAGCTCGACCCCACGTAGCGCGTCTTCAAATCGCGCGTCACGAAATTCGTGATCAGGTTGCGTTGCTTGCCTAAGTTGCGCAGCAACTCGACAACGCGTCCGGCGGCTCCGGCCTGGGGCTGGTCCGCTGACGTACCCACACCCTGACCGGAGTGGCCCGGGCTGCTAATTTTGGTTCCGGCGGTCACGCTTGAAGCCTCCGCCGGGGGCCAACCCCGAATTGGAAAGCGGAGTTCAATTTAGAAGACGATTTTGCCCAACGCCGAAAGGCAAAGCTCAACGGCGAACTCGGCCGTGGCATTGCGCATGTCCTGGATCGGATTGATTTCGGTCAACTCCAGACCGAGCATCTTGCCCGACTCGGCTGCGTGCTCCATGACCAAGTGCGCCTCGCGCTCCGTCATGCCGCCGCGCACGGGCGTTCCCACACCGGGCGCCACCACGGGGTCACACCCGTCCAAGTCAAAGGAGAGGTGAAAGCCCGCTGTTCCTTGGGTCGCAATCTCAACCGCCTCGCGCATGACGCGGTGCATGCCGAGCATGTCCACGTGCCGCACGGTGAAAACCTTCATGCCCGATTCGCGAATCAAATCGCGCTCGGCCGGATCCAATGAGTGCACACCGACCAAAACGGTATTTTCGGGTCGCACCATGGGAGTCAAATCTCCCATTTGAGCAAGCTCCGGTGCTCCGTAACCAAGGGCCGACGCCAGCGGCATGCCGTGGATGTTGCCGGACAGCGTGGTCTTGGGCGTGTTCATGTCGCCGTGGGCATCAAACCAGATCAAGCCGATCTTCTCTTGGCGTGCGTGATACCAGGAGCTGATGCCGGCAACGGTCCCGCAGGCAATCGAGTGATCCCCACCGATCACGAGCGGAAAGTGCTCCTCGTCCAGCACCCGTTCCACACGCGTGCGCAGGCGCCGGCAACAATTGGCGATTTCCGTAAGGAAACGCGCCTGGGGATCCCGCGGCTGCCGCGACTCGGGTCTGGGAACCGGGACGTTGCCCAGGTCTTCAAACTCGATCCCGAGTGCCCGGACTTCCTCCTCCAACCCGGCGATTCGAATCGCACTGGGGCCCATATCGACACCTCGCAACCCGCCCCCCAAATCCATGGGAACGCCTAACAAGGAGACCGTCTTTTGCATCATCATCGCTGCTTCCTTAACAAGAGCTCGGCGCCTGCCTCCAGGCCTAGGGACCGAGAAGCGTTGCCATCGCGCCGGGCAACCTCCACCCGGCCGAAGGAATCTATCAGAGCCACGAGCTCACCCGAGGCTACTTCCGCATAGGTCTTGCGAATTGGCAGGCGGTGGCCGTCCAATTCCACTGAAAATGAGAGCGGATCGCCGCCCAAAAGGCTGGAAGGCAAATTGGTCACCAAGTTGCCAAAGTGATCGACAAGTTCGACTTGGCCCCGCCAACCTCCGCCGTCCAGGTCCGCCGGACGCTGATTCTCAAGGCACAGGCCGTTTTGGACCCGTGCCCCGGCTTGCAAGGGATCGAGTCCCCCCACCAGTTCGGCCGCCGCCGGGCAAAACACATCCCGGCCGTGGAAGGTGGCGCTGCGATTATCGAGTGCGAAGCGTTCCAGATCGAGATCGCGCAGTTCCGCGCCGCGTTGGATGATGGGCGTCAAGAGACCATTGTCCGGGGCCAAGAAGGCCTGACCGGCGTGGCTGGCACACAGGATTCGACGACTCGAACCCACGCCTGGATCGACAACGGCCACATGCACCGTTCCTTCCGGAAACCAGGGCCAGGCCTGTTCCAAATGAAAACCGGCTGCCGCCACATCCTGGGGCGGGACGTTGTGAGTCAAGTCGACCACCTGTTGCAAACCCTTGGCCCGCCCGAACAGGACGCCCTTCATGACGCCGACGTAGGTGTCGGCGTGCCCGAAGTCCGTGAGCAAGGTCACGATGCCGGAGGGTTGCCAGGGATGGACTTGCATGGATTGAGTCAAAGCTACTGGGTGCGCGCACTCATGGCACCCAAGTAGGCCCCATGCAGAGCGGGATCGCCGCTCGGTCTTCTTTGGGCCAGGATTTCGAGTTCGCGCACGCCGCCCCACTCGCCGATGGCAAAACCGACACGGAACAAGTCGGAACGCGTGACGGGCGTCGGTGCCCCATCCAACTCATCGCGCAAGGCGGCGATACCCCGCGCGTGCTTGAGCAGTCCCGCAGCCAGCACGCTTTGATTCCAGGGCGAATCCCAGATCGATTTGCGCAGGATAGCGATGCCCTTGGGATGCGAGTTTTTGACCAGCGCGATGCCCAGGGCGACATTCAATTCCAATCCCTCTTCGCTCGGATAGAGCGCTTCGAGCAGCTCGATGTCGGCGTAGGTCGGGAGTTGCCCCAGGGCCGTCACCATTCGCGGCGCCAGGGTTCCGCCGCGCTCACTCAAAAGCGCCTCGCGCAGGTCATCGCGGTAACTGGCGCGGCCAAGCAAAGTCAATTCGGTGGCGACGCGCAGGCGCAAGTCCCCGCTAGTGATCGAATAGCACTGTTCAAGGAAGGAGAGCATGCGCGAGTCATGACTCACGAGCATCAACTCCGTTGCGAGCGAGTCGCGTTCCTCTTCCTCGCCGGATGCGATGATTTGCCGTACGAATTCCTCGGCCGGCGAATAGCCCAAGCGCAATTGGGCCACGAGGGCGGCGCTGCGAACTTCCACATCAAGATCCTCGCGCAGGCGCGCCAGATCAGTGATCCAGCGCCTGTCGCCGGAACTTCCAAGGGCCCGCGCCGCTCCCCAACGATAGGCCGAACGCGCGTGATAGAGATCTTTTTCGACCAGAATCGCCACATCTTGGTCGCCCATGTTGAGCAGCAACTCCACGGCGCCCTGCCGCACAAGGGGCACACTCAAAGCGGACTCAAGCAGCGGGTAGGCCTCGATTCCCGGACGCTGGAGCCCGAGCTCAAGCAGAATCGTGGCCCATTCAGCCCCGCCCGACGGTTCCCATTCCCCGGCCTGCAACAAATCCCCGAGCACGTCGGGCATGGCGATCACGGCCGCGCGCAAGCGCGCCATCCCCTGACCTTCCCGCAGGGCTTCAAAGATGTGATCGCGCACGCCAGGAAGCGATAGTTTTGCCGCGGACCGCAGGACGACGTTGCTGAGGAAATCGGGATCGTTGTAGAGCGACCGGGTCAGCAACTCCTCGAAACTTTGACCGTCCACAAGGCCGTAGGCTTTGGCGGCCTTCCAACGCCAGCGCAAGTAGTCCTCCACGGGAGGCGATGCGCCGGCATCCTCCGGCGTGTCCGCGAATTTGATCAAGCGACCGGTGAAGACCATCAGTCGCGCATTGCTTTGACTCACGTCAAGGGCCGCTTGGCGACCTCGTTCGCCGCTGCGCACCAGAGCCAGGAAGATGTGCCCCATCAGGTCCAGGTCTAGCTGCTCGGCCAAGCCCTGCAAGAACGGAACCGATGCGGAGCCCATTTCACCCAGGGCCAAAATCGCTCCCTGCCTTTCGACCGTTCCACCCTCGCTGGCCCAGGACTCCAGCAACTCGCGACCGCCCCGCAAACTCGAGCTGCCCAAGGCGAAAAGACAAACCGCGCGACCTTCGGCGTCGAGCGGCAAGCGCTCCAAATCAGCAGCGGCGCGCAGGGCCGTGGCGGGACCGAACGAAAGGCGCAGGTCGCGTTCCAGCAATCCCTCCCAGGTCACCGTCTTGGCCAATCGCCGCACGTCCGGCATGGGCTTGGTTGCGCTCTTCGGGGAACTGTCTTGATCCTCAATTTCGGCGGCCGAATTTGCGAGCGTCGAGCCCCCCGGTTGCGCCTCGATGGCAGGTGCCGTCCCCGACCCTTCGCCAGCCTGCCCGTTCGAATCCGATTCCGGTCGGACTTCCGCCGGCGCAGGATCGGCAGGCGATCCCTCCGCGACCGTTGACTGTGCTTGAGCTGTCCCTGTGGACGGCCGCGCCGTTTCGGACTCTTCGCCGGCGGGGACCGGTGGCATCAGCTCCACTTGCAGAGCGGGCTCGGTGGTCGCCGCAGGCTCAGTCGGCGTGCGGCATCCACACAGCGCTGCCGCAGCAACGGCCAGGGCCAGTACCGAATTGGGGATGTCTATGGAGGGGATCACAGTGAGGTAGTGCTTGTATCGTCGCTGGGGAGCTAAGGGGTTCAATCCCCTTTCTGCTTCGAAATCCGGCCTCCTAGGCATGGAAGCCTCCGAGCACCCGGGCGAAACGGAAATCGGCGGCCGGATGTGGTGCCTACGTGCGGGAAGGACCTCGAGTTAAAGCGCCTCAGGCCGCAATGCGGGGCCCAAACCGGCTTCCAAACCGGACCTGACCCCATCCGTGACCAGGGGCCTCCGCCTGGGTGCGGGCCGCCCACTTTGTGCCCAAAAAAATGGCGGGTGCTGCCCAAAAACCGATTTTGCGCACCCCCAAAATTCGGGTTCGTGACCGATCGCCGGCCCGCGATCGCGGCTTCGGCCGGCGAACCTAGCGCGGGCGCCGCAGCCGAATGACCACTTCCAGTTCGCCGCCGCTCAGGGGTCGCAGGCGATTCTCGCCCACCAGACCGCTGGCCGAGCTGGCCTCGAGCGTTCCCGAGACTCCGACCTGGAAACCTTCGAGCCGAAAGCGGCCCTCGGTGTCGCTCCACGTCCGATGGCCGCCGGGCCCGTTGACTTCAACCCCAGCCAGTGCGCGCCCCGATGCAGCTTCGACCACGGTTCCGAAGACCACGGCC
>JAJDES010000347.1 GCA_029259675.1 Planctomycetota bacterium | reverse complement strand
TACTGCAAGCCATCCCACCCGATGGCTATCGCATCATCTTTCCGCCCTTGCGCTTGGCCGACCTGGACGACATCGAGTGCCAGGAGATCGAACTCTTCGTGCGCTTGGAACGCAGCGGACCGCTCAAGGGCAAGTTGATTTCGGATCAGTCCTTACTGCCGCTCCCCTACGCTTGGGTGTCCATCGAAGATGAGTTGGGAGCGGTTTCCGAATTCACAAGTGATTTCACCGGCTGGATGAAGTTTGAGAAGGAGTTCGCGGGCGGGATTCTCAAGGTCACCCCGCTCGGCCCGGACGGCAAGCCCCAGGGGCGCACGAGCTTGGTCGACTTTCAGGGCTTGGGTTACCCCGAGGAGATGCTTTCGCTGCCCGTTGATGCCGGGCCGATCATTCGGTTGGAGTTGGCCGGGCCAAGCCACCTTTTGTCCGGCCCCTTGGAAGCCAGGCTCTTTCCCGTTCAAAGTGACGGCACCGAGTGGCGCACGGACCTTGACATCCTTGAACTCCCCGCGCTGCCCGTTAGCAGGCAAATTCCAGCCCATTGGGATCTTCCTCAGGACACCAATGCCCGTTACGGATGGATTCAAGTATCCGGCCGGCTCGAGTCCATCCTGGCGCAATCGGGCTTGTTGCGCGGATCGGTCACGCTCGAAATTTCCGCCCCCGGCAGCATGTATGTCGGCCTGCGTGAACTCTCGCTTGTGACGGGAACACTGCCCCCCGATCCACTGCGCGTCGAATTGCTGCCGACGGCCTCTATTCGCGGCCGCGTCACGGACGAAAATGGAGCGCCCATTGTCGGCGCCACGGTCTCCATGGACGCACAACGCCTGCACATCACGCAAACCGATGAGCACGGCAGGTACCTGCTCGACAATTTGCCCATCGATCCAGCCCGGAATTCAAGACTTCCGCAGACAGTCCGCGCCTATGCCAAGCAAACGGAAATTTACGAGAAGGATGTCCATCTGAAATCCGGTCGGGAACACGAAATCCATTGGCAACTCACAGCCTTGGGCACCAAGCCCTACAGGTTTATCGTTTATTCCCAAACCTCCGATGTGCAGCTGCCGACGCAATTGTTCATTACCCACAAAAACCGCTCGGATTGGGAATTTGTGCCGTTCATCCAGCAAGCCGACCCCCGCCAGTGGGACACGGGGAAGATCATCACGCCGAAAATCATGGGCAGCTTTGAGTTGCGGCTGTTTGAGGACATTCAAGCACTCGCCTCGCAGCTCAGCTTCCTGGACTTGAGTTCCGAAGGGGCTGAAACCACATGGACGCTGGACCATCAAACCGACGACGCTTTTTTTCTTCGCGGCAAGCGAGCTCGGTCCGCTCGCACCCCCTGCGACCGGCTAAGCACCAAAAGGGAACTGGAGGAGCGGACCGACATTCATCTGCGCGCCATTTCCGCCGACACGGGACGCCCCATCCCCGAGTTCACCGGCTACGCATTTCAAGGCGAAACAAGAGGCGTCACGATTCACAGTAGGCAAGTGAGTTTGTTTCCCGACACGCGCTTCAAATTGTCCAAGTGCGATGAGGAGCCGTTATTGATGGGCATTAGCGCACCAGGCTACTCACCCGTCCTCGTCACTCGGGCCCAACTTTACGATCTCGAATCGCACAGCCCCTTCGAAAGAACCGGACTTGATTGTCTATTGCACCGCGGTTGGGGGGCGATCATTCAGGTGTACCACACGTCTACGAACAGCATGAAAACATGGCGGGTCCAAGGTGATCTATTCACCGCTTTCCAGCGGGAACTCAGCGTTCTCGTTGACGGCTTGCCCATTCACTACGAAATCGTGGACGACTTTTTGCTCGTTTCGCATTCGACTCCACCGAAGCGCCTGGAGCTTTCTAGTCCCGGTTGGGGAACATCCATTGTGCTCCAAGCGGAAGGCCCCCTGCACCTCGCCGTTTTCAGCGAGGAATCGGAGCCGAGAAATAGAAGAGTCTCCTCGCCCTTAGAAAGGTTTGAGCGCAGCTACAGCACGAGCGGCCTCAATGCCATACCGAAAGAAATTTTCGATACGCTTTACACTGCGGTCGGGCACTTCTCGGAGTTGCAGGGTGTCGAGGAAGATGAGTGGTGATCAGATGACGATGCGCCGAAGGCCGGAGCTGGGTTTCCGGTTGTGTCGCAAAGATCCCTGCCCCGCATTGGGCCGGCACCCTATATCCTGACAACCCCGGCAGCAGACATCTGTTCGTTCGTCTTCGTACCAAGCAAAGGCACCTGTACCCGCTACCCAGTGCCGCTCTCGCCCCCGCTTGTATGAGTTGCAGCAAGGCCACGGCACGCGCTAGATGAAATCTGCGGGGCTCGTTATGGTCGCCGCCATGATTCGCCCGGAAACAGCAATTGTGGCCCTTCTGGCCCTGGCACTCCCCCTTCGCGCTCAAGCCGAGGAGTCGCGACTAGCGGACGCCGCGCGCACCATCACGATCGAGCAAATCATGTCCGATCCCGATTGGATCGGTCGCGAGCCCGAGGCCCCCTATTGGAGCGCGGATTCCAACTGGGTTTATTATTCGCAAAAGCGAGTGGGTGAAGCGCAGCGCGATCTCTTTCGCATTGAGCTTAGCACCGGCGCCATGGAGCAAGTCCCGCTCGACCAATTGGGAGATGTGGACGCACCCGCAGCAAATGATTGGACCGAATACGACCGCGGGAGAACGCGGCGCGTATACACAATGCACGGCGATCTCTTCGTCAAGGATCTCCTCGGCGGACAAGTGCAGCAATTGACGCGCACTGTCGAGCGCGAATTTTCCGCGGCTTTCATGCTCGACGAAAGCCAAATTCAATTTGTGCGCGACGGGGAACTTTACGTTCGGAATTTGATCACGGGCTTGGAATATCAACCCGCAGAACTGCTCTTCGAAGCGGATCCCTATGCAGATGATCCCGCTGATGAGAGCGATTACTTGGAACGACAGCAGGAGCGCCTGCTGAAGATCATTCCCGAACGCAATCGCCGGGAGCGAAGCCGTCGCGATCACACACGCGAACTAAAGGAGTCCGACCCTTCGCGCACTCCCCATCCGTGGTACCTGGGCGAGGGTCATTCCGCGCAGGAGCGCAGCCTGTCGCCCGATGGACGCTGGATGCTGCTCAGCCTGGTTGAAGAGAGCGCGG
>JAJDES010000346.1 GCA_029259675.1 Planctomycetota bacterium | reverse complement strand
CATTGAATGGATCGATTGCCAGGGCACCCTGCTTACTAGAACGGAGCTTCGTTGGTCCAGCCCAAATAGTGCGTTCCCTTTTCTGATGACAGAGGAAAATTTCGTTCCCGGTACGAGCGTGCTTTATTCTCGGCGTGCAGTTTCGTCCCTTTGGGAGGAACAGACCGAAACTCAAATAGAAAGCAGACTTCCGAGTCACGGGCAACTTGTCATTGACAGAAGATTCGGCACTCCAGTTAAGTATGTCATGGACTCTGAAAGGGGCGTGCCTTCAGATCGGGAGCTTATAAAGCAGATCGAGCTACGCTCCTCTCGACTTGCAGCGTTAGGCGTCGAGCGACATAAAAAGCCAGAGTTCAAGCTCTTGACTGGGCCATCATCCGTTAACGAGGACGTTGAAACTGGAAGTGCATCGATTCCTGTGGAGTTGTTGCGCTTGTGGTGGGCATGGGCACCGCTTTCGCTGCTGGGGTTGACCGTTGCCTTTTTTGGGCTTCAAAGAGTCCGTGCGGATCGGAGACAGCAGTAATGAAATTGGTACTACTGGGGCTATTGCTACTCTTGGTTCCGCCTGCGGCCGTAATTTGTGCTGTTACTTTTTTGCACCCTCCAGCTGAAGCCGGAATGGGCGAATCGTTCCAGCTGCCACCAGGACTGCCCGTTTCCATCAGCGCAGGTGGCGCCGTGCACCTTGGAGAAGTTCCAGTTGGTGAGGCTGTGACCTGGTTTTTTGAAATTTCAAACATTGGGGCTGAACCTGTTTCATTTGATGAGCCACAAACCAACTGCACCTGCCTTGAGGCCCAGATCGGCGTGCGATTGCTCGCGCCGAACGAAAGCACTCAGGTCCGCATGGTTCATTCCCCGAATCGAATTGGGAATTCAGAAAGCGCTGCCAACCTGGTCGTTCACTGGAGCGGTGGCAGTAGCAACATTCCCTTACGCGTTCAATCCTCCGGAACAGTGGTCCCCAAGCAATTGTCGTTGACTCCGGAAATTGTCGACCTTGGAGACATCCGGTCGCAAAACTCAGCTCACTTCGCGCTCCGGTTGAATTCGGGAGATTGCCCCAGCAAATGCTCAGACCTGACCTTCGATTTTGGTGAGCCCACTAGTTGGGAATGCGACCCAGCCGATGAAGGAATGGTGACCCTCTCGTACGAAGGTCTGGGCGAGCTTCCCTATGGCGCCTTTTCCATTCCGATTCGCGCGCGCAATGACAATTGCTCGGAAGAGGAAGCTGAAGTCGTGCTCGTTGGTCGCAAGCTTCCCGAGGGAGCGGTTGACTGGCCGGGTTGCTTCGTCTTGCTTGCAGAGGGGGGGCGGTCCTCCAAAGCTCTCCGTTTTCCCGGAGTGACCATTACGGGAATTGACGTATCCGGCAGCGACAAGATTGAGGCGTCGATCGCCAATACTGGCTACGGCGACACGGTTAGCCTTGTCCTGAAGGGAGCTTCCGCGTTGGTGGATGTTGCGATTGTCTCACTCGCAACAAGCGTCGGAGAGATTCAAATCCGCGTCGTTGCCTCGGACGGTGAAGAGCGCATTGATGAGTGAGCGGCCACGATGAGCCAGCACCAGATGGGGTCCACCGATAACTAGAATCTCTGGGTGAATGGACCCACCCGCATTCTGCTGTCTGGGGCTGCCGCAGGAGAACGCCCTCTCAGGGAATGGGTACCGTGAAGATGTCGCGTTGGCCGTTGGTGTCGGCGGGGATTAGGTCGCTGGCGTCGGATTCGAAGCTGCCGTAGGCGCCGTTGCCCGAGATTTGTGCGGACAAGTTGTCGCCGCTGACTTGCATGGACATGGCGTCCACACTTACGCGAGTCGTTGTGTTCGTCGTCAAATTGCGCAAGAAGATATCCACGACGGCATTCGTGTCGCTTGCAATCAGGTTGCCCGATACCGATTCGAACAGTACGCGCTGGCCGTCGTCGGAAATGCTGGCTCCGGTGCAGTCGGCTAAGCTTTCGGCGTCCATGGAGTCAAGGCTGACGCGAATCGTCGTGCCGTCCAACACAGAGCGCACAAAGATGTCGCGCACGCCATTGGTGTCACTGGCAACCAAGTTGGTGGCATCGGACTCAAAAGCTACGCTATGTCCGTCGGCTGAGATCACCGGGTTGAAGCTGTTGCCGTCGGCCTCGTTATCATCCGAATCCAAACTTACGCGCACCGTCGTCTTCGCTGCCAAGTTGCGCACAAAGATGTCGCGGTTGGTCGTCGTGTCGCCGGTCACAAGGTTCGTGGCGCGCGAGATAAAAGTCACGAAGGTTCCATCGGGCCATAGATCGGGGGAGAAGTTGTCGTGATCGCCGACGATACCCGCGTCGCTTTGACTAGCCAAACTCGTCGCACCCGCTTTGCGGTCGTGACCTTCCCCACAAAAAGTGGACACCCAATCAACGTTATTGCGCAAGGATGTTCACATGCCGAAAGGGAAGCGACGCAAGTTCACCCCGAATAGAAAGCTGATGCTGTTCGCTTAATTCGTCAGGTTGAGTGTATCTCCAGTGTGGCCCGGGATCTCGATATTGGCGAAGGATCGCTTCGCTTGTGGCTAGGCACGGCGCCTCTTCCCCCGGACCCCCGCTAGACGGAACTGTGCTGCCTAAATCAACTAAAGACTTAAACGCCGGTGTCCACAGCGCTGGGGGAGGGTCACCGCTTGGGCGCGCCAGGCTACTTCGTAGCGCTCCGTGTGGTCCCATAAGGTCGGTTTCAGGTCGGTTTCAGGTCGGGGTCAGGTCGGGGTTCGCTGCTGTCGATACCTGATCTGCAGCCAATTCCTATGGAGGTCAGTTCCTCCCGTGGTAGCCTCGTTGGCAGCAAACCGACTTAGCGGGGACCTCTCGTTGACATACGGCCAATTTAGGTCGTCACGATTCCGTCGCCTCCTCTGAGCCTTACTCGAGGAGGGACGATGTCCCAACAAGACCAGCACTTCGTGTCGTCGCACTTGCGCGGCGTCCAAGACGGACGTGTTGCCTGGAGAGATCCGGCGCTATCCAAGTCATCATCGAACGGTCAGCAGTCATTTGTCTCAACTGCGGTGGTTTATTGCGAAGGTAACTTCGGTGCCATTGACGGCAAGACGGCCAACGGACTCGTTCGCCACTCGGAGAAGTACACAATCCTGTCGGTCATCGACAGCGAGAAGGCCGGCCTGGATGCCGGTACTGTGCTGGACGACGAGTCGAACGGCATCACCATCTGTTGCGATCTCAATGAGGCATTGGCTCAGGCCGAAGTGCTGCCCGATTACTTCATCTTTGGCATCGCGCCGGCCACCGGCAAATTGTCGACGTGCGAACGCAGCTTAATGCTGGAGGCTATCGGCCTTGGGATGAATGTCGTCAACGGTTTGCATGAGTTTCTGAACGACGACCCGGAGTTCAGAGCGGCCAGCGAAGCGAATCATGTGGAGATCCTCGACGTCCGCAGGCCTCGCCCCAAGAAGGACCTACGGATGTTCAGCGGTCGCATCGACCAGGTCACCTGCCCGCGCATCGCCGTGCTTGGAACCGATTGCGCCATCGGCAAGCGTACGACGTCCACAATATTGGCCCGGGCGCTCAATGCCGTTGGTTTGAAAGCGGTGATGGTCGGCACAGGCCAGACAGGGTTGATTCAAGGTGCTCGTTACGGCATCGCTTTGGACGCTGTTCCGTCGAATTTCTGTGCGGGCGAACTCGAGGCGACCATCATTGAGGCCTTTGAGCGGGAGGAGCCCGACGTAATCATCATCGAAGGGCAGGGTGCTCTGAGTCATCCCGCTTATTCGACTTCTGCTTCCATTCTGCGCGGCAGTTGCCCCGATGCCGTCGTGTTGCAGCACGCCCCTGGAAGGCTCCATCGCTGCGACTTCGAACAGATGAAGATGCCGGCGCCAGCCAGCGAGATTCATCTCATCCAGACCTTCGCCGACACGAAAGTCATCGGCCTCACGCTCAATCATGAGCACATGACCGACGTCGAGGTCAACGCGGCCATCACACTTTACGAGTGCGGTCTTGGTATCCCCGTCACCGATGCCTTGACCCGCTCGCCGGAGCGACTGGTGGAGATGGTCTTGGCGGCGTTCCCGGAGCTCAGAGAGAAACAAACAGCCGCCCCTCGATGAGCGCGCCGCGATTGGAAATCGACCTCTACAAAATTCAGCTCAACGCGCGCTCACTGGTCCAACGGCTGGCCGTTGAAGGAATCTCTGTCACGGGGGTTACCAAGGCGACGCTCGGCTCTCCCGAAATCGCAGGCGCGCTCTTGCGCGGGGGTGTGCATGCGCTTGGCGACTCTCGCATTGAAAACATTGAAGCTATGCGGCGTGCACACGTGCCGGCCGCGATGACCCTCATCCGTTCTCCGATGATCAGTCAAGTAGAACGAGTCGTGGCACATGCCGAGTCAAGTTTCAACACCGAGATCGACGTCATCAGTAAGCTCTCCTGTGCCGCGCAGAAGTTGGGGAAGCTGCACGGGATCGTACTGATGGTCGAACTAGGGGACCTCCGTGAAGGCATTCTGCCCGACGACCTCGAATCCATGGTGCGTCAGGTGCTTCGCTTTCCGAACATCACGCTCGCCGGCATAGGCACCAATCTTGCCTGCCAGAGCGGAGTGGTACCCGAAACCACAAACATGGACGAGCTGTCCGGGCTCGCCGCTTCGATCGAGGCGACCTTCGGTCTCGAGCTCGATATTGTCTCCGGTGGTAATTCCGCTAACCTCGCGTGGGCGTTCAGCGACTCGGATACGGGTCAGGTCAACAATCTCCGTCTGGGTGAATCGATCCTGCTTGGCCGCGAACCCCTACATCGCCAAGCGATCGAAGGGCTTCACACAGACGCCATCACGCTAGTGGCGGAAATCATCGAGTCGAAAGTAAAACCATCGCAGCCATGGGGCGAGATAGCCCAAACCGCATTCGGGGATAAGCCGCTCGCGTTGGATCGAGGTGATATCTCCCAATCGATTCTGGCCATTGGGCGACAAGACACCGATCCACACGGTCTCACTCCGCCAAGCGGGATCGAGATTCTTGGTGCCAGCAGCGATCACCTCATTATGAACTCCGGCCAAGAGGGTTTGTTCGTCGGCGCCGAGCTCAGGTTCCAGCTCAACTACAGTGCACTTGTGCGCGCCATGACCTCGCCTTTCGTCACCAAAGTGATGCAGGTCGCGACAGTCACATCTCTCGCTTGATGGGCGAGCATCTATGAGCTTGCCTGATAACCGACATCGGCCGAGCATGCGTATGAAATTTAGGGTCCTCACAGCAGAGTTTGCGCATGAGACCAATACCTTCAGTCGCCTAATCACCGGCAAGCAGGCGTTCAGGGACCGTTATGTTCTGATTGGCGAGGAGGCTGTCAGCGCGCGGCGCGAGGCCAACACGGAACTCGCAGGTTTCTTTGATGTGGGTCAGGAGCATGGCTGGCAAATTGAACATGTACTCAGCGCAGCGGCCGGACCCAGTGGGAGGATCGAGCGCGTGGCGTTCGATTGGCTTTGCGATCCGATAGTGGCTGCGGCCCAGCAAGGTCAGTTCGACGGCATTTTGCTCGGCCTGCACGGCGCCGCCGTGCTCAATTTTTGCGAGGACGGCGAGGGAGAGATTTTGCGTCGCCTTCGTGCCGTGTTGGGCGAGGAGGTCCCGATCGCCGTCACGCTCGACCCGCACGCAAACGTCAGTCGCGAGATGTGTGCGCTTGCGGACATCTTGGTTGCCTATCGGACTTACCCGCATGTCGACATGCGCGAGACCGGGCGACGTGCGGGTTCGATCCTTCAGCGAACCATGGCCGGCGAGATTGAGCCGAGAACAATCCTTGTCAGTCGCCCGATGCTCGAGGAAACGAATGGTGGACGCACCGATGCCGGCCCCATGATCGAACGACTGGCGGCCGCTTCGGAATACGAGCGTGACGCAGACGTGTTCGCCGTTAGCATCAACGCAGGCTTTGCGAGCACCGATATCTTTGACGTCGGACCGACTGTGCTGGTCACCGGTCAGGGCGATTTCGATCGGCATACGGCATTCGCCGAAAAGCTGGCTGACGACATTTGGGCGCGGCGCCATGAAGTTTTGAATGACTACTTAACCGTCGAAGCCGTAGCTTCCGTCGCAAAGGCGTTTGATCCAATGAACGGTCCGCTTGTGATCGCAGATTACGCCGACAATCCCGGCGCGGGCGCCTACGGCGACTCCACCGCACTGCTCGGCGCGCTGCTCGAGGCCGGCGTGAAGAACGCCTGTTTCGGGCCGATGGTGGACGGCGAAGTGGCCGGTGCCCTGCAGCGGTTCAAGCTCGGTGAGCGCACGTCAGTTGTTCTCGGCGGCAAGATCGATGCCAAATTCGGAGGTGGACCGCTGACTCTAGAAGGTGAGTTGGTGTCGATCAGCGACGGTACGTATGTGGGCGACGGACCGATCCTCGGTGGGTTGACTCGCTCGCATGGTCCGACCGCCGTTCTGCGCGTGGACGGCATCGAGATCCTGATCGTCACGATCGCCAAGCAGATGCTCGACCTACAGCAGTTCGCGTCATTCGGTATCGAACCCACACAAAAGGATGTCATCGCTCTCAAGTCGATGCAGCATTTTCGCGCTGCCTTCGAACCGATTGCAGCGAAAGTCATCGTCTGCGACAGCGGCGCGCTCTGTACCCTGCACTACGAACTCCTGCCATACCGGAGCGTGCGCAGGCCAATCTTTCCGCTAGACCAAGACGCATGAATGAGTACGGAGTCAGGACAACTTCCTCCCGATTACCCGTGGCTCTGCCTAAATTGGCCAGTTCGATGCTTTCGCATGGAAATACTCGAAGGCGTTCAAGCCCTGACATGATGCGTGTAGCAGAGCCTGCGTGCCTTGCACCGATACTAACTATCGATGCAAAGCAGACAGAGTTGCGGAGGCTTGGGCGGAGGAGGCTCTCGCGAGGGAATTTCCTTGACTCCGTATTCCCCCGAATCTCCTCAGGGAATGGGTACCGTGAAGATGTCGCGTTGGCCGTTGGTGTCGGCGGGGATTAGGTCGCTGGCGTCGGATTCGAAGCTGCCGTAGG
>JAJDES010000345.1 GCA_029259675.1 Planctomycetota bacterium | reverse complement strand
CGCCGGAGATGAACTCCTGGCAGCCGTTTCCCTCGAAAGCTTGGGCACATGGAAAACGGATCCGGGCAGTCAGGCCTATCCCTTTCCGCTGGGACTTTGCTATCCCGATCGGGGCGACTTCATAGCCTTTGTGGGCGACTTGAATTCCCATCAACTGGTGCGCCGATCGGTGGCATGGTTTCGGGAAAATGTGTCATTGCCATCGGAGGGGGTCGCGGCACCGGATTGGTTGCCGGGGATCGGCTGGTCGGATCACGCTTCTTTTTGGGAAGCGGGTTACAGGGGCATGATGGTGACAACCACAGCACCCTTCCGAAATCCCAACTACCACACGGAGTTCGACGTTCCGGTCGAACTGGATTACGAGCGCATGGCCCGCTGCACGATTGGCTTGAGCCAATGGGTTGCCGAGTGGATCGGCGCATCCGATTAATGACTTCTAACAACTCCGATTCATTGCGGTCTCCGCGAAAGTTTTCGCAACGCAGTGCGTTGCCAACGGGAGATGGCAAGCGCCTCGCGAAATAGGTCGCAAACTTCGAGCTCAGCAAACCTTGACCAATCCCTTTCAACCACAGGAACCCGGCGCCGCATTTTCGCCGGAGTTGGTGCTGGAAGTTCAGCACTTTTCAAAGCGCTACGACGAAACCCCGGCCGTGAGCGACCTTTCGTTCACTTTGGGGGCGGGCGGCGTGCTCGGTTTGGTGGGGCCGAACGGTTCGGGGAAGACCACCACCCTGCGCAGCATTGCGGGTGTCTTGCCGATTCAAAGCGGGCTCGTGCGGGTCTGCGGGCACGACGTGGCCAAGGACGAAACCGGAGCCAAGCAGTGCCTGACTTGGGTGCCCGACGATCCGCAACCCTTCGACACGCTGACCGTTGGCGAGCATCTGGAATTCGCGGCCAAGCTCTATTCCGTCCCCGATTGGAAGCCGCGCGCCAATGAGTTGCTTGAGCGTTTTGAGTTGGACAGCAAACGCGATGCGCTCGGCGGCGAGCTCTCGCGGGGTATGCGACAGAAGCTCGCCCTGTGTTGCGCGTGGTTGCCGCGGCCCCGCTTGGTGCTTTTGGATGAGCCCCTGTCCGGGTTGGATCCGCGCGGCATTCGAACGGCCAAGCAGGCTATTCTCGAACAGGCCGCCAGCGGTACGGCCGTCATACTCTCCTCGCACCTATTGGAATTGGTCGAAGCCATGGGCCATCGCATTCTGATTTTGGACGACGGAGAAAAGCGCTTCGACGGGACCTTGGAAGAAGCTCGCATCGAAATCAAAACGGCTCCCGGCTCCAACTTGGAAGAAATCTTTTTTGCGGCCACCGGAAAGTCGCCCGCAGCATCACCGGGGGCCGGGCCGGAAATCGATCAGCGAGCATGAGTTTGCTGGCCGGATCGCCCGCCCTGCGCTTGTTGGCGCGGCGCAAGTTGCGCGGGCACTTGCGCCGCACGCTGAGTCGCATGCGCACGCCGGTGGGCGCTTTGATTGGTTTGGTGGGCCTGGGCGTGTTTGCGCTGTGGATTGTCGCGATTCAAATTCCGAGCTGGACCGCGTCGGAGCCCACCATGGTGGATCCCCAAAGCGCTCGCCGCAGCGTCGGCTTGGGCGGCATCCTGATCGGCGTATTGACCCTCAGTGGCTCCCTAAATCACCGCGGACTTTTTCTGCCGCGCGAAGAGATCGAACTTCTGTTCAGCGCACCGGTTTCGCGCTCCGACCTCGTTCGCTATCGCCTGTTGGCGAATATGGGGCGAGCGAGCTTCGCCGGCGTGATTTTCGGTCTCTTGGTCATGCGTCACATGCCCGTGGCGGTCTTTGCCTTCGGCGGCACCTTTGTGGCCATGCAAACGCTGCCGATCCTGGGCCAAATGGTGGCGATCATGACCGGCCTCTTGGAGCGGCGCTGGTTGGTGCTGCTGCGGCGCTGGCCGGGCGGTTTGCTCAGTTTCCTCAGCGTCATGGCGATTGGAGCGCTTTTCGCAGCCCTGACCATGGGCGATCTCGGGGGCTCGCTGGGGGAATGGGCCAATCGGGCCACGAGCGAAGGCGCCGGCGCCCTAGCCGGTCATCCGTTGGTCGCTGCACTGCTCATGCCTTTCGAGCCGTGGGCGCGAATGATCGCCGCGGAGAATGCATCCGCATTCATGTTGTGGCTTGGGGTGTGCCTGGTCATTTGGTTGTGCTTGTTTGAACTGACGGCGCGACTTCCGATTGATTTCCGTGAACTGTCGCTCGAAACCTCGGCCAATGTGGCCGAACGCATTCGTCGCGCCCAACGCTCCGGCGGTGGCGTCAGTGCGACAAAGGCTTCGAAGTTTACGGCGACTTGGCACGTGCCTTGGATGTTCGGCAGGGGACCCGGAGGCGCCATCGCTTGGCGCAAGACCAGCGCGATTGTGCGCAAAGCGCGCGGCACATTGCTGGTCTCGGTACTGATCCTGTGCCTGGTCACCATCTTCGTTTCTTCGACGTTCAACTCCTCAAGTAACAAGGACGTGCTCGGCGGCAGCTTGCTGATCACGGTTCTAGGCACGCTTTACTTGGGAGCGGGCCTGCGCTTCGACTATCGTGAGGATCTCGATCGCATGGCCGCCATCAAGGCTTGGCCGGTGGGGCCGATGCGGGCATTCGTCTTCACGATATTGCCCGAAGTGTTTTTGATCGCATCCTTGGTCAGCGCGGGAGTCGTGGCGCGTTGCGCCTGGAGCATGAGCTTTCACATCGCGCTCTTGCCGGGCTTGCTGGCCTTGCCCATGTTCGTTTTTGCTTGGGTCGGGCTGGACAACGCGGTCTTTTTGTTTGCGCCCGTTCGCATTACGCCCGGCCAGGACGGGGCCTTGCACAACACCGGGCGCGCCATGGTGGTCATGTTCGTGCGCGGGATTTTGGCCATGCTGCTCTTGGCAGTGATCGGCGGTGTGGGTCTCCTGTGCAACTTTGTTGCCGTGAACCTATTGGGTGCCGGTCATGCCGTGGGCATTGCAGCGGGCGTAAGCGGCACAGTGCTGGTGATGTTCGCCAGCGATGTATTCGTGGCCTGGACGGGCGGCAAACTCCTGCGCCGTTTCGATCTCAGCCGCGAGCGGGGCTGAGCAAATGGAGCCGGGTGGGGCGCTCCACACCTCGCGCAGCGGCTCGCTTGGGTTCAAGCGCGCTACTGGTCTTCGCCCAAATAACCAAGGGCGCGCAAGTCCTCTTCGTCTTCCTTGCTGAGGGTGCTTCCGTTGCCGGCCGGGTAGTTGTCTCGCCAGGATTGAGCCTCCGCGCGACGGCGGTCGAGCAGCTGGAGCATGCTCTGCACGCTTTGGCTGCGAGCGGCCGCAAGATCGTTTGCTTCGTACGGATCCGCACTCAGGTCGAACAGTGCAAGTTTGACTCCCGCACGCGATTCGGTGCGCAATAGGCGCAATCCGTTCAGGGTGATGCTGTCGTCCACGCCGTTGAGGCGACCGAATTGACTGTGCACCGCGCGTCCTGATTCCTGCGGCTGAAAGCGCGCGAGCGGCGCGAAAGACGGGCCCGAGCTAGGTACCGCGGGCAAGCCCAAAAGCTCCAACATGGTGGGCATCAATTCCACCAAACCCACGGGATCGGAAACTCTACCGGGAGTCAGGCCGGGACCGATCATGAGCAGCGGCACGCGCAGCAGTTCGATGCGCAGTCCGTAGGAATGTCCCAGGTGCCCGTGTTCCCCAAATCCCTCCCCGTGGTCGGAGACGATGACGAACAAGGTATTGGAGGCGTCGCGATGCTCGCTCCACAGTCGCCAGAGCTCGCCCAAGCCCCAGTCGGTATGGGCGATGCCTTCGTCATAAAGCCCGCGCAGGAACTCAACGCTGTCGGCTTCGGGCAAGCCCTTGCTGTCCAGGAAGTGACCCTTGGCATTCCAAGCCGACTTGAGGGGGACATCGAGCAAGCGCTCGTAGCGCATGCGAAATTCCCCGTTGTAGTCAGCTTGCGTGAATTTGCCGTGGTACTTGCGCGGCGGCAGGTAGGGCGAATGCGGTTCGTAGGTGTGAAAAAATAGGAACTGCGGTTCGTCCCTGTCCCAGCGCTGCAGGAAGCCCTCAAGCTTGTCAAGCTTTTCAATCAGGGTCGTGCGCTTGTTGTGCACGCGATCGAAGCCGCGCTCGAAGCCCATGGACTTCAAGAGGAAGCCGTCGTCCAACAGGCCGGTGGTGGACCAGCCTTGGGCTTGCAACACTTCGGGCAGGGTTGGGAGATCGGGGTGCAGCGACGTTACGGGTTGGCGCGCGTCCGCAGCAGCGTGGGAGGCCGTAACCGGATGCACGCCGTGGGCGTGGGGGTCAAGGCCGGTGAAGAAGCTCATGTGGCTCGGTGCGGTGTTGCTGGCGGGCGCATGGGCCGCTTCAAACAGAACACCTTGTTGCGCCAAGCGATCGAAATTAGGACTCGTGGGACGCTCGTAACCGTAGGCGGAAAGGTGGTCGGAGCGCAGCGTATCGAGACTGATCAAAACCACGTCGGGGCGAGCGTTTGATTGCTTTACGTCCGCCGGGGCACAGGCGCAAAGCAAGCTGGCGGCAACACCGGCGAGCAGCGCTCCAAGGGTGACTTCGTGTGCCGCGTGCGGACGCTCAACATGCGCGTACCGCATCTGCGTTGTCCGCCGGCAATGGAGCGCCTTGTCCATCACTAGGGACCCTTGGTGTCCTCGACAACGGCTAACCAGTGCGGCTCAAGCCGGCGCCGCGTGGCGCTGTTGGCGTAGCCCACGTAGCTGACGGGCGTTTGGGTATCGATTGGAAAATCAATCTCTTCGCCTGTGGGAGACGTGATTTCGCAGCCTGCGGCCAGGGCGCAGACCATGGCGCCGGCCATGTCGTAGGGCTTGGTCGGGACGGTGGGGCGGCCGCGCCGCTGCGCAAGGAACGCGCGCGGTTCCACCAGCATGCGGTAGGTGCCCAAACTCAGCAGCACAAAGTGACCGGCCGAGGTGATGTATTGATCGTCGTAACAGTTGCGCACGTCGGCCCCTTCAAGTCGTTGCAAGCGTTCAAAGAAAGCTGCTTCGAGTTGCGCGATGGCCGGCCGCAAATCGGGCATGTAGCGAAAGAAGGGGAAGTAGCCGTGATCGGCGCGATCATCCTGATCGACGACGAGCTCGCGGCGTTCCAATTCAACGGCGCCATCCCGTGTAAAAACCTCCAATAGGCACGGCGAGTTGCGCGTTGCGCTTAATCGGCGCCACTGACCGGCGCGGGAGTCCGGCAACTCCGCGACGATTCCGGCCCACACATCGACAAAGCGCGGTTGGTCCTTGCCCGGTCCCGCAAAGCTGACCACCGTCCAGGCCGAACGCAGGTTGGTCATCAGGTTGCGCGTACCGTCAACCGGATCGAACGCGATGCGCGGGCCGCCGTGATCGAAGCCGTCCAGTTTCTTCCAGCCACCGGCGGGGTCGGGAGCGCCGTGGCGCCAGCCGGAATCTTCGGTGAGGACCGAGAGCGGATGCCGGCTGGCCTCGCTTTCAAACCAGGCTTCAATTAGAGCCTCACTGGGCAAGTCCAAACCGTAGGTCGTGTCTCCCGCTCCTTCCGCTTTGGCGGTGGCGACGGCGCTCATGTCACCGGATTTCAGGGCGGCGGCGAGAGCTTCGAGCGTGGCGCTTCGAATGCGGTCGCAAAGTTCGAGCAGGCGCGGGGACCAGTGACGCTCCCACTCGCCTTCGAACGCGTTGGCCCCGGTACTGGACGACGGCCCCATTTGTGGGTTGTTCTGGTCGGCTCCCATGGATGGCTCTTCAGGCAAGGGGCTGCCTGGCGGAGAAGCCCTCATCGACATGATGCCAATGGCTGATTTCGGATTCGCCCAGGGTCCAGCACCAAAGCACGAGCAGGCCCTCGCGCACGCCGTAGAAATCAACCAGAGGCGGGTCGAGGCCCTTGAGATGCCCGCCCATCTCGGCCACTTGCTTGGAGATGTTCTCAAAGCGCGATTGATGGGCGGCCATCTCCTGCATGTGGGCTTTGAGCTCGCCGTGATCGGGATTGTCCGCCTTGCGCACGGCGGCGCCCCAGATCAATTCGAGCGCGTTGATGCGCAGCTTGCAATCTCGGACCACTTGCTTGAGTTCGCCGACCTCCGCGAAAATGTCCGCCAACTGGGGAATCAGGGCATTGGTCTCCGGGATGCTGAATATTCGAGGTCCGACCATTTTTGGCGCTTGGATTGGGCGAGCGAAAGAACGGCGCTCTCGGTCACAGTAGAGCCACTCATGGGTAGCTGGGCAAGTCGGGCCCAATGCTGCGGCCCCATCGGAGTGGGCCGATGGAGCTGGACTCGGTAGGGGGCCTACCCTATCCCGCGTCCCGCCGGGGGCCCGCACCCATTCGATGGCTTCGCGGCCCGCAGCTCAACGCCGAGGCCAAGCTTTTGGGCAAGTAGGGCACGGGGCGTTGGACGGGCTCGGGGCGGGGCGCTAAGTTGTCGCCCCACCGCGGGAAAAGCCCGTGGACAAGCGATTTACGAGGTTTCATCGAATGAGCGATCCGCGCAATGTCATCATCATCGGCTCCGGCCCCGCCGGCTACACGGCTGGTATTTACGCCTCACGGGCCAATCTCAAACCGCTGATGGTGGAGGGCATGCAGCCCGGTGGTCAACTGACCATCACCACAGACGTAGAGAATTACCCGGGCTACCCCGAGGGCATCATGGGCCCGGCCATGATGGAGGAGTTTCGCGCCCAAGCGGAACGCTTCGGGACGCAAATTGAATTGGGCCAGGTGACTGAGCTGGATGTCAGCTCACGACCCTTCAAGGTCAAGTCCGACTTCGAAGAGTGGGAAACACATTCTGTGATTGTTTCCACGGGAGCGAGCGCGCGTTTGCTCGGTCTCGATGGCGAAAGCGAAGTCATGGGCCGCGGGCTATCGGCCTGCGCGACCTGCGACGGTGCTTTCTTCCCCGATAAGGAAGTCATTGTCGTCGGCGGGGGAGACAGTGCGATGGAGGAAGCCAATTTCCTTACGCGCTTCGCCAAGAAGGTGACCATCCTGCATCGCCGCGAGGAATTCCGCGCATCGAAGATCATGCTCGAGCGCGCGCAAAAAAATTCCAAGATCGAATTTGTCTTGAACCAATCACCCGTCGAGTACCTGCGCGCCGACGACGGCAAACTGCGCGGTGTCGCGGTTGAGGGAACGAAAACCGGCGAGCGCTCCGAGCTGGATTGCGACGGCTTGTTCCTGGCCATCGGGCACGTGCCCAACTCCAAAATCTTCAAGGGCAAGCTCGACCTCGACGACGATGGTTACATCATTGTCCACGACGGCACCGCGACATCGGTCGAGGGGGTCTTCGCTGCCGGGGACATTGCCGATCGTCGCTATCGCCAGGCGATTACAGCTGCGGGCATGGGCTGCATGGCGGCCATTGATGCGGAGCGCTGGCTCGAGTCCCAAGAAGGCTAAGGCCAAAGGCGAACTTCGCTCGCGCATCGGGTCGCAGGCGAACGACGACTAACAAATAACAAGCGGGGTGAACGCAACATGTGCGTTCACCCCGCTTGTGTGTGTTTGCACGGCTATTTCGCCGCTTGTGATTTACAGCACGTTGGCCGTGGGATTCCACAGCGTGCGCTTGATCACGACTTGGTTGGGGTTGGAAATCTTCAAGAGATTCTTCACCCGGCGGTCGTAGTTGAGTTGCAAACCGGTTGCGTAGCGCGAACCGGGCACATTGGCATCGGTTCCAAGCCCGGCGACGTTGAAAAAGCCAGGTACCAAGAGACCCAAGTCCGATGCCACCAGCGCGCCGTTTACGATCATTTGGCCGTTGGCGGTATTGCCCGCGCGGTTGACCAAGCCGAAGATGGCGTTGTTGGTGTACAGAAGACCATCAATATTCATCGGACCGGGGACCAGGCGATTGTCCTCGAACCACTCAACTGAGATCTTGTACATGTCACTGGTGATCCAGCCTCCGTTGTGATCCACAGTCGAAATGGCCGCGATCGAGTCGCCGAAGGCGTCGAACAAGAGCGGGTCATTGGGGTCCGTCGGATCCGCCAAGGTCAACTGGGGGTCATCCACAATGGCGTTGCCCAATCCGTCCTGGCCCACATGCTCCCAACCCAGGGGGACCTCGAAGTCGCCGACCCAGTTGTCTGAGGCCGGGTCGTAGTAAAGGTCACCCTTGTTGTAAATCGGGATGGCGTCGCCGTCGCCGTAGGCGTAGTAGCGAGGTACGTAGCCCGCCTCGTAATTAGGGTTGGGCTGCGTCCAAGTATTGGGAGAGTTGCCTTCCTCACCAGGTGCAGGAAGAAATTCCAACGATTTGGAATGCGGATTAACAACTGACCACGTTGAGGGATCAGTGTTGTCCTCTCCAATACCAGGCAAGAAATCTTGTGTCTTGGCCCATTCGGCGCGGTTAAAGAGTGAGAGCTCCGACAGGGCGAAGGACCAGCCTTGGCCATAGTCGCCCGCCAAGAAGCTCGCCGAGTCATGGGTGTAATCCCCATCGACCGTTTCGTACTTCGCGGGCGGATCGTAACCGAAGCCCAATCCGCCGTTGATGTCCTCCATCAGTGAGGAGGGGCGTTGAAAGTCGCCGATCATGATGTTTCCACCGGCGGCGATGCCCAAGCGGTTCTCGGTGCCGTCCTCGGCCACGCCAAAGGTGCGCGGGCCGGTCGGATTGCCATCCATATCGCCGGGCAGGTACTGCTTGCCGTCGAGGTACATCAGGTCCGTGGGCACATAAATGTTGCCACTGACCACGAGTGTACCGGAGCCCTTGACGTAGCCGTTGATCATCAAATCACCCTCGATGGCGACCATGCCGTCGATGCTGATCGGATTGTCCTCGGTGCCGGTCAAAATCACATTGCCCGATACCGACTGGCTAATGCTGGGTAGGTTTCCGACCCAAATAGCACTGGCGTAATCGGGAACGGTTCCAAGCACATCGCCGGGGGCCGATACGTTGATCAGGCCGGCGGTGATGGCTCCCTCGGCGCCCTGCGCAGCTGCGAAGAACTCGTTGGGGTCGACCGTCTTGTTGCCCGCGCCACCCGGCGTAGACAAGCCGGTAATCGGATCGATACCGCCGTTGTCGGGAATCGGTGCCGGGAAGCTCGTGGGCAAGTTTCCATCGACCATATCCTGATAGGCATCGGGATAGTCAATATAGAGATTCTCGCCCGCTTGCAGCGGCAGACCCGCTGGGCTCAATTTGGTGGGAGTGATGTCTCCCGATCCATTCTCCACGATCAGACCGTCGGCATCGAAGGCGAAGCCTCCCATGCTGAGTTGAGTCCAATCGGCAATGGGCAAGCCGGCGTGATCCGTTGCCGCCCCGCGCACGTAGAGTGAGCCGCCCAACCACGAATCGGAGTCGTAGTCATTGAAGGCACCCGCGTTGCCGTCCATGTTGTGGCGCACCATCAGGCTTTCAAGCGTTCCGACCTTGATGCGCTCCGCACTGCCGTATTCGTTGGGATCGGTGTTGTAGAAGCGGTCCACCGAATCGACTTGGGTGTGGCAAAACACGCAGTTGACGTTGTTGGCCAAAATGCCGTACTCAAAGCCCTCGAAGGCAACGGGCTCAATCGTGTACACCTGTTGCACGGCTCGGTTCAGCACCGGGTTGACGATGCCCACACCCAGGTTTGTACTGGCCGAAACCGTGATGTAGAGCTGTGTCGATTCGTCGTTCACATCGCGGCGAAAAACGCGCATGGCGTCAATGTTCACGTTGTTGAATTCGGGGTTGCCGACACCGACTCCCGGGATTGCAGCCTGGGCCATGAGGTCCTGTCCCTGATTGGCGGTGGGCGGCGGCCCGACGCCGTTGTCAACCACGCCGATTCCGTCGAGGAAAGCGCGGAAAGACAAGATGTCTTCCGCTGCACCGCCGTTGCCGTTGAGGTAACCGGACCAAAGGTCATCAGCTGCAAGGATGGCGACACTTTCCACCGCGCTCGATAGGCGGTAGTCGTCTTCCTGGCGACCGACGGACTTCGCGCCCGACATTCCCGAAGATAGCAATGCCAAGCCGAAGATGGCCAAGCTTGCTACGACCACGAGCGTCATGACCAATGCTGACCCGCGCCGCTCGATTGCGCTTGTCTGGTACTTAATGGATGCAATCATGCCTTCCCCTGTCATTCTTGTTGCGAACTTGCGTTCGGCCCCTGCTTCACCAGCCCCCTCCCCAGGAGGCGCGATTTGTTCCCTTGCTATGCGATCTACAGAAAGTTCTCGTTGCGCAAAAACATGACTGTCTCCACGCGTCTTACGATCGGAATGTTTTTGACGGAGTGTCCCAGCATGAACAGCTTGATGTGCACGCGGCGGCGGACGGAGTCCCATAGGAAAATGGGGTCCTCAAAGCCGTCGTTGTCCAAATCTGAACCGTGGTTGCACTGCTCTTGAAGGATCGCACTGGGGCCCAGACCCAAGTCCTCGACCGGGCCTCCGGGCACGGCGGTATCCCAAATCTGTCGCCTCAATTGGCCGATCTCGAACACGTCCACGGTGTCGCCGTCGTTGTTGATGTCGTCGGCGGTGTCGAGCTCGCGTATGACTTGACCCGTGGGCACGAAGACGATCGTGGACCAGCCGGTCAAGCTGGCGGCATTGCCAACTGTGGAACCCCATTGAATGTCTTCGCCATTCAAGTAATTGACTCCGCCGGCCGGATCGATCGGTACGCGGTAGGAAATACCCGTTCCGGTTCCTCGATAGAAAATCGGTCCGGACTCACCCAGGTGCATGCCGTCGAACTGATCGGCGGCGGGAGCGATTTGCTCAGCGATGGGTTCTGCCAATCCGGCCCAAATGACGTCTATGTCGGCGCCGGGGTCGTGCGTTTGGGCCTCGGTGCATTGGGTTCCTCGCTGCAAGCCGGTGAAGGTCGTGCCTCCGACGCCGAGGCCGGTGTAGGCAATGTGTTCCTCTAGCCCCGTGCCGCGATCGAGAATCAAAGTGCCGGTGGGGGGGAAGTCCAGCGTTAGATCGACTTCAAGGGTCCCCGTTTCCGCAGCTGTGAGTTCAGACGTGAGTACGGCGACCGGATTAGCGATCAGCGCATCGGCCAGCTCATGCTCTATGCGATAGAGCATGCGCATGGACATATCTTCCACGTTGGCCATGCCCAAGGTCGATTGGCTGAGGTGCGTATCGCGCTCCAGCAAGGCCATGGACGAAAGCAGCACGACCACAAAGAGTGTGCTTGCAACGGTGAGCTCGATAATCGTGTAGCCGGCGCTCTTGATGTTGGAAATTTTCTTCACGTCGTTCCCCTAAAATCCCATCACGTAGAAGACGTGTGACTCGGTGGAGTCGCGGTTGATACCGCGCCAATTGATTGTCAGGAGCACCGGAATCATGCGCGCGTCCGCGCTCACATCCGCATCGACAGCATCCTGGTCGCCATTCAGATCGCGGGGCATACCCGCTTCAATGTTGAGCGCCGCGTCGGTTTGTGTTTCGTCCGTGATCAGGGTGATCGTGCCCATGTTCGCCTGACCCGGCACCGGGTTGAGCCCCAATACGTTGAAGGTGTTGCCCACCGTGCCCCCCGCGCCGTAGGCCGCCAGCATGGCCTCCGACCAACTCAATCCCGGCTGCGTGTAGGCATCGGTGTAGCTGTACGAATGAATACGCTCCGCCCACATCTTGATTGAGTTCACAACCAAGGTGCGTTCACGGTTTTGGCGCCTCAATGTGTGGCTGCGTAGGGTGGCTGCACTGATGCTCATCAATGCGACGAGCAGCACCGTCATGGCCAATGCCAATTCAGCGAGCGTAAAACCATCCCCATTGCGCGTTGATGTAAATCCACGCGCGCACCTGCGGACAGGCGCGTTCCCGAGTTTCATATTGCTTCCCTTTCCGGCCTCTGGACCGGTACTTCCCGGCCAGTTGTGTCGTGTCGGGATGGACCCGCACTGGAAGGAAATCGCAAGTTTCCGTGGCCGCCCGGCCCCTGGACTCCGTCGAAGCTTGAATTCCGGGCGCGGGCCCCAATTGAAGGCACTCGCAATCGCGGCCAGAATGTTCCCCCTATGACACCCCAGCCCTCGCTCACATGGATCCCAGGCTGCATCGGCCATCTGGAACCGGGCTCTGTCGGCGGTCTGATTGAGCTGAGTTTGAGGGCAGATGCTTGCGTTGGGATGCCATTCCAGGTGAGCTTCCCCAGCACCGCATTGAGGCCGGCTCGCTCGGGCCTGGGGGAAAGCAGCGCATCGAATCGAGAATTGGGTCGGATTGAACCTCCGGCCATCCGATTTGAGTGGGGCGAGCGGCCCCGCGCCAATGGAGTCCCGCGCTCTCAATGGGGCTGCGCTGACCTTTCCAATGCGGGTGAAGGCGCCCATTAGCAGCATGCGCATCTCCCTCATAGCCCACGGATTTCCCCCTCTGGAACGCACCGGAGTGGAAACCTATAGCGCGGCCCTCGCCGCTGCTTTGGTGCGCGCCGGTCATCAATTGGAGGTTTTCGTGCCGCGCAAGGCGCCCGAGTTGCCGGAGCACTCCATGCGCCGTGAAACGCGCGACGGCTACGGCCTGACTTGGTTGACGATCAACAACGGTCCCGACGGCCCCGAGCAAATGTTGGATCCGGTCGGAGTCGCGGGACGCTTCGGAGATTTTCTCGACCGCGAGCGCCCCGAATTGGTGCATTTCCAGCACGTCGTCAAGTTGGGAGTCGGTTTGATTGAGGAGGCTCGCAAGCGCGGCATCCCGACCGTTTACACGGCCCACGATTACTACGCCCTTTGCCATCGCTACACGTTGTTGCGACCGGATTTGGAGCGTTGCGAAATTGTGGGCGATAGCGCGGCCTGTGCCCGTTGCGATTTGGGTTTGTCCCTATTGAATCAAGTGCAGGGCTTGGGCGATTACCAGCAGGGCGTCGCTCCCGAAAACCTTCCGGCTCCCGATGCCGCCAAACTGAACCAACTCTTGGAGGGAGATTGGGAAGCTGCCGGATTTGCTCCGCAGGATTGGGAGGCGGCCAACAAATTGCGCAGCACACTCGACCAGCGGCGCGCCCAGGCCTACGCCGGCTTGGATCGCATTTTGGCGCCGACCAAGTTTCTCTTAGAAAAGCTGGTCGAAATTGGAATCGATCGCGAGCGCTTGACGCACTTGCCCTACGGCATCGAAACCGGGCAACTGGGATCTGTTCCGCCCGTACGCCCCGATCCGTCCGCGCCCGTGCGCTTCGGATTTTTCGGGGGTTTTTCAAAGCAAAAGGGTGTGCACGTTTTGGTCGAGGCTTTCGAGCAAATGAAGCAGCCGGCGGAATTGACCCTTTGGGGTTATGGAACCGATCCGTTGTACCTCGAGCAATTGCGAGCTTCCGCATCTCAAGCCGGCGTGCGTTGGGGCGGGGCCTACGAACAAAAGGAATTGCCCGACTTGCTGGCACAGGTTGACGTGGTCGTCGTGCCCTCCCTTTGGGTTGAGAATTACCCGATCGCGATTCGCGAAGCCTTGGCCGCCGGCAGACCCGTATTAGCCAGTCGGCTGGGCGCCTTGCCGGAAAGCGTGCGCGAGGGAATCGACGGCCTGCTGTTCGAAGCCGGTTCGGCCGCGGACTTGGCCCAAAAACTTGACCGCTGCTGTGCCGAAGACGGTTTGATTCAGAACTTGGCGAGCGGCATCGAAGAGGTGCACAGTTTGGATGCACAGGCGCTGGAGCTGACGGAAATCTATCAGTCCATGCTCGCACCCGATGCGCAGGCACCCAGTCGTCTGCCGGCCAATTTGCAAGCCTTCGAGTCGCGTTTGCAAAAGCTATCCAGCTTGCCGACGAGGGAGCTGTTCAAGCGCGTCTCGGGCGGCTTGCGAGAATTGGCGGCGCAACTGGCGCCGGACGTGCACTTGGATGAACTCCTGCGCGAGGCCTTTGATGAGGGGTCGCGGGCCCAGGAGCTTTTGCGGGATCGCCGCCGCCAGGCGCGTTGGATGAGCGAAGCCTTGCACTCCAAGTCGGAAGCCGAGCAGTCGCTGAAGGAGCGCACGGCCTGGATGGATGCGGTGCTTGAAGACAAGGAGCGCGCGCGTCAAGCGCTGCAGTCAGAGTTGACCCAGGAGCGCGAATCCCGGGCGGCGATCGAGCGCGAAAGCGCGTGGTTGAAGGATCAACTGGCCGATCGCGATGCCAGTCTCGAGGCCTTGCGCGCCGAACTGGGGGGGCAGGGCAAAGCGCTTGATTCCCTACAAGAAGAGCGCGATTGGCTCGATTCCCTGCGTCTGGAACTCGGCAAAGAATTGGCACACATGCGGGCCGAGCGCGGCCGCTTGGACGCCGAGCAAAAGCGGCTGGAAGTGGAACTAGGAACCATGGAACAAATGCTGCGCATGGGGCAGCAGCACGCCGGTGTCCTGCAGGGCGAATTAAAGGGACTCTTGCAGGGCTTGGATCGCGTCTTGGACAATTCGTCCGAGGATCAAGCGGCCGACGCGCAGACGTTGGAGGATGTGACTTCGCCCCAGTCCGCGCCCCTGGAAAACTTGCCGAACCTGACCAAGCGTACGCGCATGGGATTGGAGCTCTTGGAGGCCCTGGAAACGGAGTTGATTCACCGGCGCGAGCAAATGGATGCGCTGCAGCGCGCATACTCGTCGAATATCATGCGTATCCTTATGAAGCGCACGGCGGTGGCTCGGTTGCTGAGCGAATGGGAGTTGTTTTATGACACAGAGGAGCCGCAATCGTGACGCGACCGGTATCTATCGTCATACCCTCCCTGTCGGACACGGAATTGTTCCGTACGAATCTTCCGGCCCTATTGGATGAGATCATGCGCCGCGGGGAGGGCGATGAGGTCGT
>JAJDES010000344.1 GCA_029259675.1 Planctomycetota bacterium | reverse complement strand
GAAGAGCGTTCGCAGTCCTTCAATGGCGTGGCCAACATCGGGTACCGGCCCACAATCGACAAGCAGCCGAGTACGGAGCCCGTGCTCGAAGTGCATTTGCTGGATTTTGAAGGCGATCTCTACGGCGAGCGCCTCGAGCTCGAATTTGAAGCCCGACTGCGCGGCGAAAAGCGTTTTGGCTCGATTGACGAACTCAAAATTCAAATCGCAAGCGACATTCGCGAGGCCCGCGAGCGCCTACAAACTTGCTAGGTCCGCCCAAGCAAAATGCGCACCCCACCGATCCGTCGCGCCGAATTCAGAAAATGAGCGCTCCTGCGCCGGGTTACCCGGCTCGAATCGGGCCTCAGGGGGCTGGACGCGCCCCTCAAGCCGCAGATATGCACTCCTAAGCGTGGCTCTGGTGTTGACCTTCCGCGGACCGGCGGCAACAATCCCCGCCCTTCTTGGCCAATGCGCCCCAGAGCCCCACGCCCTGGGTCGAGCAAGCCGAGTTGGACTTTGCTTCGACACTCTAGTTCGGTCACCTTCCCGGTCGACCAATCTGGGAGTTGAAGTGACGAACGGTTCGGGTGGATAGCTCAGTTGGTAGAGCACTTGACTGAAAATCAAGGGGTCGCCGGTTCAAGTCCGGCTCTACCCACCACACTTCAGCGGCCTTGGGGGAATGCGGCCGTCGGGAAATGCGGTCACCGCGCGATGCAGTAGCGGGCAATCGGGACGCAGATCCCAGGCCACAACTTGCGGATCGCGAACATCGCGCCGCGCTCGGCCACGGTGGGTCTCGCAGCCGGAATCTGTTCGAGTCTTGATGGATTGCCTGCCAAGGCCCTGGGCGCCGGCAACGAACTCGCGCAAAATCGATAACCGCCGGGAAACCGAAGACTGATTTGCCCGGCATTTGTTGCCGCGCTGCTGCGACCCACACGAATACAAGAAGCCCTATCCGAATTTGGTCGCAACAGCCATCGCTCGCATTGCGCCACCACCATCAGCAGAGATCACCCCATGGGAACCGAGCACGACCGCATTCAACCGCGAGTGATTACCCGCAGCGACCCCACGCGCATCGAGATCGAATGGGCCGATGGGCACAAGACGAGTTACTCAACGCGCCAGCTGCGGCAAATTTGCCCCTGCGCGCAGTGCGTCGATGAACTCACCGGTGTGCGCACTCTCGTGACGGAATTGGTTCCCGTCGATTTGGTGCACAACCAAGTGACGATGGTTGGAAATTACGCCATTTCGCTGCTGTTCTCCGACGGCCACCAAACGGGCATTTACCCCTTTAGAATGCTGCGCAAGAACGATCCCGCCTCGGAGCCCAACAACTAAATTCGGCTTGGTGCGCCGTCACGGCCCACAGAAATGCCATGCAAAGCGATCCGACCAGGGAACTGGATGCAGCCCTCGATGACCTTTCCAAGCTGAAGGGTTCCAAGCGACCGAACCCCACGCGCTATCACGCTCGCGCACTTTTGGTTCCCTTTGGAATGCTCGCCCATGAGGGCGGTGAAATGGGAGCGGTGATTGAAATCATCAAAGCCCTGACAACCGATTGTCAGGACGCTTGGATGCAAGCCGTAAAAGACGAGATGCAGCTTGCCTCGGCCGAGTATTGCTGCTCCATCGACGTTCGATACCTGGGCTTGCCCGACTACGATTTCGATTACACCATCGCGGCGCGCGAGCGTTTGGAAGCGCGCCTACTTGCGTGCGAGTCCCTTGGCTACGAACTACCCGAGGGCATGCGCAATAACGTGCAACGCTGCGACACCGTGTTTGAGCCCTACCTGCGCGAACTCGGAAAAGCGGGAGATGGCGGCATCAATTAGCCCCCAATTTGGGAGTTCGGATTCCGAATTCACGCCCGCAGGGGGACGCTGCAAGGGGCGATCGGCCGTGACAGCCAAGCCATAAGGCTTTTCGCATCAAAGACTTAGGGCATTGTTAGAGCCCCGGGCTGGAAAGCCTGCTCCGCTCTGCGCAGGCTTCGCGCAAAAGAGGAGCGCTCCACGCACATGCGAGGACGACTCGGCACGGGCGCAGTGCGCCTATTCCATCTCGCCTAGTCCCGACTCCTTCGAAGCTCACCACTCTCTCTATTCGTGGACAACCTCATGAAAACCACATTCCTTAGTTTCCTCGCGCTGGCAGCCTGCCCGTTGCCCGCATTCGCCGGCGACCCGGTGGAGTCCGATTGGGCCAGCTTGGACTCCGAAATCAATCGACTTTCGAGCTCTCTGCGCCCCGCCGCGGAAGTCGTCGACTTCGGCGGTCTATTCCGTGGCTCCTTCTCCACATCGGAGGCGGACATCTTCAACATTGATGTGAGCGGTGACGCCGACCGCGATCGCAGCGGCTTCTTCCTCAACGACGCAACGGTTTGGGTCTCCGGACCGGTCGGCGAGCAGATGGACTGGCGCATCAGCCTGGACGTCGAAGGAAGCTTTTCGGGCAACCAAGACCAAAACAACAACAACATCCAGATTGAGGACGCCTACGGCCGTTACCGCTTCGGAGATGCCGGCATTCCGGATGGAGACGTGTCGGTGCTCTTCGGATCGTTTAAGTCCGGTGTCACGCGCAGTACCGATATCGACAACGACAACCTCTTCTTCTTCAACCGCACCTTCACCGGCCAGCTCTTTGAGTACTGGGACGAAGGCGCCATGGTTGAAGTTCAAACGCCCGGCCTACGCGCATTCTTCGCCGTCCAAAACGGTTCGGACCGGACCCAAGAAGAGAAGGCGTTTTCGGCCCGCTTTGAGGGCAACTTCCATGGAGGCACGGGACCGATCGAGGGCGCTTTCGGCGCCGCACCCGACAACGTGGCCGCAACGGCTGGCATTTTCTGGTACCAAGACGGCAGCGACAACGTTAGTGGCCGCATGGTCGGCGCTGACGCCAGCGTCGTGGCCGGCGCCGCGTCCTTCCACTTCGAAGTGGCTGATTTCCACAACGATGTCGTCAACGACATGGACATGCTTTTCGGCCCGACGCTCTTCACTCAAAACCTAATCGACTTCGGCAACAAAGATCCCAAGATTTGGGCCGCTACCGGCACCTTCGAGATCATCGACGATGTGCTTGAACTCGGTCTGCGCGTGGAGTCCTTGGACGACGAGGCTCGCACAAAATTGTATTCGCTCGGTGGCAACTGGTATCACAGCGCCCACAACGCCAAAGTCTTTGCGGGTATCGTGGACGTCCACCAAAACAACAGCCCCACGACTCAAAACGGCGCTGACGGCGCCCTTTTCCAAGTCGGCCTGACCGTCGGTTCCTTCCGCAGCGACGCCTAGGGCACTGCTCGAAGTCACTTGACGGCGATTCGCCCCTGAATCGCACAGGTCATCCATTCAAGAGGGCCCTCGCTGAAGCAGCGGGGGCCCTCTTTTCGTTCCTGGGAAAGCGCTTGTGCAGCCAATCAATCCCGACGGGGCCCACGCTCTCTCCAAAGTGCACTCTCCCGCGATCATGCCCGCGCGCCAGCCGCTTGGAACTCGGTGAGTCCCCTTGGAACTTCGATTCCAGGCACACGGCCGGTCCAAGGAGCATGGGCCCGAGCCGACCTTGGGTTATTGTGAAGCCAACCTTCCAGACCCCGAGCCATGCCCAACGTGACATCCGACAATCAAAACCGCCTGCGGGAAGAAACCAGCCCGTACCTATTGCAGCACGCCGACAATCCCGTCGATTGGTGGGCGTGGTGTCCGGAAGCGCTCGAGCAGGCAGTGAAGCTCGACCGCCCCATTTTCCTCTCGATTGGTTACAGCGCTTGCCATTGGTGTCACGTCATGGCGCACGAGTGCTTCGAGAATGAAGCCATCGCGCGACTCATGAACGCGAGCTTCATTAACATCAAGGTGGATCGCGAGGAAAGGCCGGATCTCGATGAGATCTACATGAAGGCCGTGACGGCCTTGACCCAGTCGGGCGGCTGGCCCATGAGCGTTTTCTTGACCCCGGACCTCAAGCCCTTTTACGGCGGCACATACTTTCCGCCCGACAGTCGCTTCGGTCGCCCCGGCTTCCCCGATGTGCTGCGGACTCTTGCGGAGTTGTGGCAGAACGACCGCCCCAAATTGTTGCAGCGCGGGGATCAATTGCGCGACATGATTTGCAAAGAAGCCGCGGCCGACACAAGCGGCGCAATGGACTCGGAGATTCTCGACAAGTCCTGTGCACAACTGCACCAAAACTACGACTCGGTTTGGGGTGGATTCGGCAGTGCGCCCAAGTTTCCCCACGCGGGCGACGTTCGCATTTGCTTGCGACATTGGAAGCGCACGGGCAATCCCGCAATGCTTGATGTCGCCAGCGCAACTTTGGATCGCATGTCCGAAGGCGGTATGTACGATCAGCTTGGCGGAGGCTTTCATCGCTACAGCACGGACGAAATGTGGCTCATCCCCCATTTCGAAAAGATGCTCTACGACAACGCACTTTTGGTGCCCACTTACCTTGAGGGCTACTTAGCAACCGGCAACAAGCGCTATGCGCGTATTGCCGCCGAATGTTGCGAGTGGGTTCTGCGCGAGATGCTGACTCCGGAAGGCGGCTTCGCCAGCGCGCAAGACGCGGACTCCGAAGGCGAAGAGGGAGTTTTCTTCGTTTGGACTCCGCAAGCGCTCATGGACGCTTTGGGTGACCCCATCGGCATTTGGGCCGCAGAATGGTACGGCGTCACTGAAGAGGGCAATTTCGAAAACGGCAACAGCGCGCTTTGGAGACACGACACGGCGCGCGACGTATCCGCGCGACTGAACATTGACGAAACGCGCCTGATTGAGGCCATGCGCGAAGCGCGCAAGGTGCTGTTCGCCAAGCGCGAAGAGCGCGTGCATCCCCAAACGGATGACAAGGTGCTTACGGCTTGGAACGGTCTCATGATCGGGGCCTTGGCCCAGGCTTATCAGGTACTTGGGGACGAACGTTATCTGGATGCCGCGCGCCGCTCGGCAAAATTGCTTTTGGGCCCCATGCGCCAAAGCGACGGGCGCCTCTTCGCGACCTC
>JAJDES010000343.1 GCA_029259675.1 Planctomycetota bacterium | reverse complement strand
TTCGGCTTCAAGATCGGCACCTTTCAGCATGTGCTCGAGGGGTACAAAATCGCCGAGGCAATCAAGGACAGCGCAATCGGTGCCTCCACCTTCTCCGATTGGTGGAGCTACAAATTCGAGGTCATTGACGCGATTCCCTTCAATGCCGCGCTCATGACGGATGTCGGCGTCAATGTTTCGATCAACTCCGATTCCAGTGAACACGCGCGGCGCCTCAACACGGAAGCCGCCAAGTCCATGCGCTACGGTGGACTCGAGGCGGCCGAAGCGCTCAAGTTGGTGACGATCAATCCTGCCCAACAGTTGGGAGTCGGCGATCGCATCGGCTCCCTGGAAGAGGGCAAGGACGCGGACTTCGCGATCTGGTCCGCGTCGCCCATGTCCTACTCCAGTCGCTGCGAATCCACATGGATCGACGGGGCCGAGTACTACTCCTGGGAGCTCGACGAAGCGGCCCGATCCAGTGACCAAGCGGAGCGCGCGCGCATCCTGCAAAAGCTGCGTACGAAGAAGGACAAGTCCTCCAAATCCAAGGGCAAGCAGGAAAGTCCCGCGGACAAGCCGGACTGGAGTGACCGCTGGCAGCGCAGCGAGTTTGTCCATACCGGGCAACATCGCGGTCTGTGCGATCACGGCTCTAAAGACCATTGAAAGCCGCGCAGGACCCAACCCAAGCTCCGATGAACGCCCACACAATCACCGCGATGTCCCTTCGAATGCAGCTCAACAAATTCGCCTTCGCCCTGTCGCTTCTGGTCGCAAGTGCCGCTAGCGCAAACGCCCAAGATCTGATCCCCAAGGCCGCGCCCCAGGAGGGAGCCTTTTTGATCGAAGGCGCCCGCGTGTATGCAAGCCGCGACAAGCTTCACGAGAACGGCGCCGTTTTGGTTGAATTCGGGCAAATATCGAGGGTCTTCAGCAATCCCGCCGAATTGGATGGCTTTACTTTGCCCGACGGAACGCGGCGAATTGATGCAGGTGGCGCTCGCCTCTATCCCGGCTTCGTACTTGCAGCAAGCTCCTTGGGCCTGACCGAAATTGGTGCGGTCGACATGACGCGCGACACCAACGAAGTCGGATCCATCACGCCTGAAGTCAGCGCGTTGACCGCAATCAACCCCGACTCTTGGCACATTCCGATCACGCGCAGGAGCGGCGTTTTGACCGCCGGGGTTTGGCCCACCGGAGGACTGCTGCCGGGTCGCCCCTGTGTGATCGAGCTCGACGGTTGGACGGCGCTCGACATGGCCTTGATACCGGAGTTGGGCCTGAGCCTCAATTGGCCGTACATGCCCGCCGACTCCAGCGGCGACGGGGCCAAGCGCTCGCGCGAGTCCATGGAGCAATTGGATGCCCTATTCGACGCCGCAGAAGCCTATGGAGCCTCCAAGGCTGCGAGCGAAGCCCTCGGAACCGATTTGCGGCTCCAGGCGGTAGCCGACTTGCTGAATGGACAAGGCTGCCTCTTTGTCGGCGCCCAATCGCAATTGCAAATCGAAGCTGCCGTGGCTTGGTCTCGCAAGCGCTCCATTGCGATCCGCATCCTGGGAGGTCGCGAGGCTCTCTTCTGCGCGGAATTGTTGAAGCGGCATGACATCCCAGTCGCGATCACGGGTACCCATCGCTTGCCGCGCCGCCGGGATGTGTCCTGGACCGAACCCTATGCCTTGCCCGCCAAACTGGAAGCCGCCGGATTGCGTTGGTGCTTAAGCTACGGCGCCGGAAGCGCCAGCGACGCGCGCAATTTGCCCTTCGAAGCGGCTGCCAGCACGGGCCACGGTTTGAGCAACGCCGCAGCCCTGCACAGCATCACCCAGGCCGCCGCAGATTTCCTGGGATTGGGCGATCAACTGGGATCGATTGCGGCCGGCAAGCGTGCGACCTTTTTCCTGGCGGATGGAGATCCTTTCGAATTGTCCACCCAAATCGGCGCCGCTTGGATTTCGGGTCGCAAGCTCGACTTGCGCGACAAGCAAACTCAGTTGGACGCCAAGTACCGCGAAAAGTATCGCCAGCTGGGACTGCTCCCGCGCTAGTTTCCTTATTCGCGCCGGGCTCCTATATCGAGTCTTGCTCCTCGTTCGAGTCCCGCTGCATCCGTGAACGGCGAATCGCCGCTGTTCCTTCATCCGCCCTTCCCCCTGCCCCGCAAAGCTCCCTCCCACGGGCCGCTTCTTCGAATTCAAGTGACTACCCTGCGCTACGCAACCGACGCAACATCCCTTTTGAAGGGCGCCCGCAACTTGATTGTCTTCGCACCCAAGCGGTGTTGGAATCCCGCTCCGTGGTCCCGGTCCCTGCCCAAGAGCGCGGCGGCCATGCTTCAAGCACTCGGCAAGCGTCAAAATCCCGGTGACTTGGGAAGCGTCGGATCGAGTTTGTTGATCGATGACAAGGGCAAAGGACTGGAGAAAATCAGTGCCGCAGTCTTGCCCGACAGCGGCTCGCGCTACAACTGCCCCGCGCGCGCTGCGGCCATTGGGCACACGGCCCAAAGCGCCGGTTTGGGAAGGCGAGAGCAGGCGGCCGTCTTGCTAATCCTCGAAGACGAAACGCACCTCTTGCCGGCGGTCAACGCGCTGGGTCGCGCACTGCACCTCACCGATTGGAAGTCGGCCCCCAAAAAGACTCGCAAGGTGGCCATTCTGGCCCTGGACACAACAGGCGCCCCGCTCAAGATTCCCGCCCGCGTTCGCGCCACCCTGGACGCCACGCGCAAGGCTGCCGAGTTTGTGGACATGCCCCCCAGCGAGCTGCACCCCACAGCCTTCGCCAAAGCCGCTCGCAAGTGGCTGGGCTCCATCGAAGGGCTGCAGTTCAAGGAGCTGCACGGGCCCGCGCTGGTCAAAGCCAAATTGGGCGCGATTCACGGTGTCGGCAAAGCCGCGATCAACGGACCCCGTTTGTTCACGGCCACCTTGACCCCGAGCGGTCGCGCCAAGGGTCGCCGGCACATCGCTTTGGTCGGCAAGGGCATCACCTATGACACGGGCGGTTTGCACCTCAAAGCGCGCGGGGGCATGGAGGGCATGAAAGCCGACATGGGCGGAGCGGCCGCGGTCCTTGGAGCCTTTCACGTTTTGGCCCAGGAGCGACCGAAGCACAAAATCAGCTTGCTCCTGGCCCTGGCGGAGAATGCGATCGGTCCCTTGGCGACCAAGCCCGACGACATTTTGCACATGCATTCGGGCCACACCGTTGAAATCAACAACACCGACGCGGAGGGTCGCCTGGTGCTGGGCGACGCTGTCAGCTACGCGGTGCGCAACATGAAAGCGGACACGGTTATCGACGCCGCCACCCTGACCGGAGCCCAGTTGGTGGCCACGGGCATTCGCCACGCGGCCGTCATGAGCAACGACGGGGAGCTGGAACAAACGCTGATCGATTCCGGTCGCGACAGCGGTGACCTAACCCACGCGCTGCCCTTTGCGCCGGAATTTTATCAATCCGAATTCAAAAGCCCCGTGGCCGACATGCGCAACTCGGTAAAGAACCGAATGAATGCCCAAACCAGCTGCGCCGGCCAATTCATCTATGCTCAACTCGACGACACAGACGCGCGTTGGGCCCATGTGGACCTGGCCGGCCCGGCCTTCCTGCGCGATCGCGGAACGGGCTTCGGCGTCGCACTCTTGAGCGAGTGCGTGCGTCGGCTCTAGGGCAACCGGCCGCGGAGCATCCATGACCTGGACGGAGCACCTTGCAAACAAGTCTTCCGCCTGCGGAGTGCACGCAAGACTCCCAGCAGCGAGGCCGACGAAATGGCGCCGGTGCCCAAGTGGACGGGTCCCCAATGGTGCGCCGCAAATGGCAACGCATACACAACCGGCTATATTTGCGTTGCTCGCAACAGCGATGCTCAGCATCGGGTGCTCGGAACCGGCTGCGCCCCATTGGCCCGAAATCGCCCAGCTCGTGGGCTTGGAATGCACCCACGCCAATGGAGCTGAAGGCAGCTTCCAACTGCCCGAAATCATGGGCGCGGGCTGCGCCCTATTCGATTTTGATTGCGATGGCGATTTGGATGTCTACACCGTGAATTCGGGCTTTGATCCTGTTGCGGCACGCAATCGCTTGTTCGAAAACCAATTGAGCCAATCCGGCCAACTGAATTTTGGCGAGTGCGAGCGGGCCGCGGGTGCCGACGACAACGGTTTCGGGATGGGAGTCGCCGCGGGCGACTACGATGCCGACGGCTGGCCCGATTTGTACTTAACGAATTTCGGACAAGACCGCCTGTTGCGAAACAACTCCGGGCGCTTCACCGATCAGACCGCTGCCGCGCAAATCGGCGATACAGGTTGGGGCAGCTCGGCGGCCTTCGCAGATCTCAATGGCGACGGCATGCTCGACATTTACGTCGCCAACTACATGCAGCACCCGAGGCATTCGCAGAAGTCCTGCCGCAACCAGGATGGTGCCATCGAGTACTGCGGGCCCTTGACCCACTTCGACGCGCAAGCGGACATCTTGCTGCTCAGCCTTGGGGACGGGAGCTTTGAGGACCGAAGTGAGCGCGCCGGTCTCACCTCCGTGGCTCCGGCCTTTGGTTTGGGAGTTTGCGTGCGCGATTTCAACCAAGATGGACAGCCGGACGTGTTCGTCGCCAATGACGCCGTTGCCAATCACCTTTGGATCAATGACGGCTCCGCTCATTTTGAAGAGCGAGCAAGGGAAGCGAGGTTGGCGCTCAACATGGGCGGCGCCGCCGAAGCGAGCATGGGCATCGTTGCTGAGGACCTCAACGGAGATGAGCAACTAGACCTTTTCCTCACTCACCTGGTCGATGAAACCCACACGCTTTACCAGGGAGACGGACAGGGCCAATTCCGCGACGAAACCGAAGCGTCCGGGCTACACGCCCCGAGCTTTGATCGCACCGGCTTCGGTGTTGCCGCTCTCGACGCCGAACACGATGGCGATCTCGACCTGATCGTTGCCAATGGACGCATTGCCCGGGGAGCCCTGAGTCCCAACCACCCGCGCAAGAAGCCCTGGAATCTCTATGCGGAGTGCGATCAATTTTTCTTGAACACTGCTATTCCTAATTCCGCAGTCGATTCAAAGGTTCCGTTTGTCGATTTCAGTGCCCGAGCCGGTCCAAGCTTCCTTGTCCCCCACGTCGGTCGAGGCTTGGCAAAGGGAGATGTGGATCGCGACGGAGACGTGGACATCTTGATCACTTCCAACGGCGGAGATTTGAGGCTCCTGCGCAACGACGCGCCCAAACTTGGCTCCAGCTTGGTCGTCGAAGTGAAAAGCCAACGGGGCGGCTATGCCGCCCTTGGCGCCAGGGTGCAAGTGCGCCACGAGCTGGGAACCCAAACGAGGGTACTGGCCAGTGGAGACAGCTATCTCTCCAGCCATGCGCCCCAATTGCACTTTGGTTTGGGTGCGGCCAGCGTCGTCGATATCTTTGTCGAATGGCCCGACGGCAGCACCCGTTTGTTTGAATCCGTTCCCACAGGCACGCACTTCGTGGCTGAGCTTTGAACTCCACAATCGCAAGCCGCCACCACTGAGGAGCAACGATTTAAGGCGTAACGCATTCCCCACGAGCTAAATGGCGACGCATGTAGCAGAGTTGCATCCCGGCCGCGGCCTGGCTGCGCCCGCAGCTGCTCCACGAAGTCCAGGCCCGAATGCCCACGCCCAGATGCCCACGCCCAGATGTCCACGCCCTGATGCCCACGCCCTGATGTCCACGCCGTGATGTCCACGCCCATGCCGAGTCCGGCCCAATCCAATCGAGTCATCTGGCTCGGCTTGGCTCTGCTGACCCTTGCAGCGCTGGGCATGCGCCTACACGGGCTTGAGCGCTTCCTGCCGCACTATCCGGAACCTGACTCCTACTTGGTCGATGAATGGCGCCTGATTGAATCCGGTGTCATCCATACCGCGCTGGAGTCGCGCCTATACGGCAAGTACCCGCATCTGTTGCCGCGCCTGGCCCAGTGCTTACCCCAGGCGGACCCACCCGCCGGCGGTGCGGGAACAGCGCAGCACTTGCAGTTCGCAGCGGCCCCCTTGCTTACCCTACGGCTTTTGGTCGCGCTCTTGGCCAGCCTCGCCGTTCCGGCAACTTTTTTGTTGGCCAAACGATTCATCAGCGCTGGATGGTCTCTTGTTGCCGCCAGCTTTGTCGCCACAAGTCTGCTGCACTTGGGCTTCTCTCAACAGGCGCGGCCCCACGCTCCCGAAGGCAGCTTGGCGCTCATTGCCGTCTTGGCCGCCATGCTTGTGTCCGATCGCCGTGGAACGCTTGTTGTGCTTTGGGCGGGATGTGCAGCGGGACTCGCGATCGGCTGCCTGCACAACGGAGCCTTTGTACTTCCGCCCCTGGCCCTGGCCCTGTGGCTCGCTCGCGACAACTTGGCGCAGCGCGCAAAGGCCTTCCTTTTGGCCGCCGTACCCATTGGGCTACTGGGACTATTTACTTATCCCTTCCTGATCCCAGGCCTGCGCCCCTACTTGCCGTTTGCGGCAGAGAACAAAGCTCAATTGGGCACCAAGCTTCCCCATCGAGCCTTTGGTCAAAGCGAATGGTTCGACGGCGGCGGAGTCGTGCGCGTGTTGAATTCCCTTTGGGGTTGGGATCCCGCACTGTTCATTCTAGGAGGGCTTGGGCTCGCGATGGCCGGCACCCGATTGTTGCGCGGGCGACGCACCCAGGCCGCACTCCCTCCGAGTGTCCAGCAACAGCGACATTTCGCAATTGCTTTGGCCTTCGCGCTTCCATACCTGCTCGTGTTGTGTCTTTTCCAACGCACCTTCGAACGCTTTTTGATTCCGCTCTTGCCGTACCTTGCGCTGCTGGCGGCCTTTGGATTGCAGGCTCTGACGAGGGCACTCGGCTGCTCCAAACCGGCGACCCTTGCCATCGCATTTGCCGCACTGACAGCCCCGTCGTGGGTTGTGGGCCGAGCGACCCTATTGCGCGGACGGGAGGACACGACTCAACAAACGGCTGCGTGGTTGGAAAGCAATCTTGAGCCATCGGAACTTTTCCTGGTCAATCCGCTGATTTTGTTGCCACTGCCGATCGACCTGCCCCAGCCACAGGTGGAAGACGGGAGCGCCCTGATTGAAATTCATCGCCGCATGCCATGGTTTCGGCATCTGCACAGTCCGCGCGGCAAGGGGTTGCGCACGTGGACGGCACAGCCCATGGACGTGGACTTGAACGATCTGCCCAACAAGCTCGGTGAAATACCAAGTCGCGCCAAACTGCGGCGTAGGATTCGGCAAAGCGGTGCTCAATGGGTCCTCTTGACCGTGCGCCCCGGTCAACCCATGTACGAACTGTTCGCGGAAGTACTGCAACGCATGGGAGAGCGCGTGCAACGCATTTCTCCTCGCAAGTCCTCCGAGCAAGCGGCCAGCACTCCAACGTACTTCGGTGACCGCATGGCCGCGCTCATGCTCGAACTCGAGCGATTGGGACCGACCTTCGACATTTATAGGGTCAACCCTCCGCTCCCGGGAACCGACCCGGAAACAGAATCTTCGCGCTAGGGATGCGCCGCTGCTGCCAACCACCCGCTCAGCATTCCTCCCTCGAGAATGGAATGAGCCTCAGTTTCCCTGGGTCTGCGACGGATCTATTGTGGAGCCGCTCCCCACGCTGAGGATTTGATCCCCGTAAAACTCCGTTACGGAGAAACGCTCCCAATTCCCGCCCGGCCAAAGCACGCTGACATCGCTCACGGCGGCCGGCAAGCCCGTGATCAAGACGGGCTCCGAAGAGCTGGCGTAGGAGCGAGCTCGCTCCATGCGCCGCAGCAGGCTCGAGCCATCTTTGAGGTTGAGCTGAATACTGGCACCAAGGCCGCTTGGATTGCCCTTGGGTCCGCGCAAGCGCAGGCGCAAATCACCGCTGCCGGCTGCATTTCCCAGGTAGAGCTCCGGTCCCTCTCCGTTGCCGCCCACCAGGATGTCCGCGGCTCCGTCAGCGTTGAAATCTCCCACCGCGCAACCGCGCGAAACGCTCCTGCGGTCTGGATCCACACCGGACATTTCAAAGGGCAAAAGACGGAACTTACCGGCGCCGTCGTTGAGGAAGAGTTGGTTGGGTTGAGGGTGACTCTCGCTGCCGGAATAAGCGGCGATGTTGTCGATGATGTGACCATTGGCCACGAACAAGTCTTGATCGCCGTCGCAGTCCAAGTCCTGAAAGACGAGACCGAAGCCCACCAAGGGCCGGCTTTCCAGCGCCATTCCCGAGCGCGCCGAAACATCTCGGAATCCCCGTTGCGCAGAACTCGAGCTGCATTCGTTCGAATAGAGCGTATTGGTCTCCTGATCGAGATGGGTCATCATTAGATCGAAGTCCCCATCTTCGTCCACATCGGCGGTATCGATTCCCATTCCCGCCTCGCTGCGCCCATCCTCGTTAAAGGCGCAGCCGAGTTCCTGGGCGATTTCCTCGAAAAGGGCGCCGCCTAGGTTGTGAAATAGAAAGTTGGGCGTTGAGTCATTGGCAACATAGAGGTCACAGAAACCGTCTATATCGATGTCAGTAACGACAACGCCCAGCCCCTTGCCCGGTGCGGTGGAGACGCCCGAAGCCGCGCTAATATCCGAAAAATCGCCGCGCCCCCCGTTGCGATAGAGCCGGTCGGGTGTGGCCCTGAAGCGATCGGGGTGCGGATAGGATTCGAAGCCCTGCGGCTGGCCCATTTCGCGAAAGCAACCCGGAGGAGCCCAAACGTAATTCACGACATAAAGATCGAGATCGCCGTCC